>NZ_QPEL01000067.1:0-74334 GCF_008368965.1 Bacillus sp. AY2-1
CTTTGCTTCCGCTGAATTTTGATGTAGGGGTCTTACTGCCCGTTAATGCGGGATAAAAAAACACGACTATTGATGATAGTCGTGTTTCTTTATGGATGGTAATGAAACTATAAAGCAAGACCCGTAATCGACTTCGCTCGTTACAGTAATATTTCCGCCGTGTAGTTCTACGATTTCCTTCACGATAGAGAGTCCTAAGCCAGTTCCGCCTGTAGCGCGTGTTCTTGCTTTATCGACACGGTAAAAACGGTCGAAAATGTGAGGGAGGTCTTCAGGCGGAATACCTTCGCCTTCATCTTCAATTGTAATGGAAATACGTTTATGTTCTTCTGTAACAGAAATATTTATATGAGAATGTTCTTTTGAATGTCTATAAGCGTTATTTAAAATGTTTATTATCACTTGTTCAAATCGCTGTTCATCTAAGTTTACTAGCAGTGTAGGAGGACAAGAGAAAGAAACTTTAATGTATCTTTCTTTATATATGGCGTTCACTTTTTTAGCTATGCGAGTAAGGAAGGTGTGTAAATGCACTTCCTTTACTAGAATAGAAAAGTTATGCTGTTCCATTTGTGCAAGTGAAAATAAATCTTGAACTAAGTTTGTAATGTAATCAGATTCATCTTTTATAATCGATAAATATCGCAAACGTTGCTCAGGAGAGGTGCTTTCTTTTAAAGCAATGTCAGCATAGCCTCGTACGTATGTTAAAGGTGTTCGTAATTCGTGAGCAACACTTGCTAGAAATTCACTTCGCTCTGTTTTCATATAATGTAGATCATTTGCGAGCGTTTGAATAGATGATGCTAGTTCACCAATTTCGTCATTTCGACTAGTTGTTAATGAAACAGATAAATCGCCTTTACTCATTTTTTCAGTGGCATGTTTCATGTGTAACAATGGTTTTGTTAATAAACGTGATAATAGGAAAATTGTGATGACTGTGAGTAGAAACGTGATGGCACCAGCAATAATGAATTGTTTCGTTAATCCATTAACCAGCTCTTCAATTGATCCTGTTCCAAGAAACATGTACACATAGCCTTCATGTTTTCCATCTACTACAATGGGGCTAACTGTACATATATAATTAGATGTTTTCCAGTGATTTTCTATAATCGCTCCGTTATGGTCTGTTCGAGTTTGCATTTTACTAATATGATCTTTGATAGTCGAGTTTATTTCGTTAGATTTAGCTAGTATTTTTTTATTTGTATTTGTAATAACGACAGTTGTTTCAGCTTCAGATTCCATTAATGCTACGTGAGAGATGGTTTGTTCATCATAATATTTTTCAAGTACATCCCGGTGACTATTTCCTCGCTTTAATAAAGCCGTCATTTCTTCATTTACTCTAGTGTTTACGAGGCTATAATAAAGCAAAATAAAGAGAACACTTTCAATTAAAATTGTAACAATTAAAAAATAAAATCCGAATTGAATAGAGATTCGTTTCATCACTTTGCTCCTTAATGTTCGGTATCAATCCATCGATAACCTACTCCATACACGGTTTTTAAATGATGATCAATAGGGAAATTTGCTTTTCGCAATTTATCACGCAAATTACGAATATGTGAATCGACTGTGCGATCTTCTGTATTTGTGTTTAATCCCCAAATTCGTTCAATGAGCTGATCACGGCTTAATACATAATTCACATGGCGTAAAAATAACCCGAGTAAAGAGAATTCAATCGGTGTGAGAAGAAGTTCTTCATTATGTACAGAAGCGAAGTGTTTTGTTTCATCCCATACAATACCGTGATATTGGATTTGTTTATGTTCATTTGTACGTCTTAAAACGGCTTCAATTCTTGCGAAAAGTTCTTCTTCATGGAAAGGTTTCGTTACGTAATCATCCGCTCCGAGTTTTAATCCTTGGATGACATCTACTGTTTGATCACGAGCGGTAACCATAATAATAGGAACGTTACTAAATGAACGGATTCTTTTGCACGTTTCCCATCCGTCCATCTTTGGCATCATAATATCGAGTAAAACAAATTTAAAGTTTCGATTTTCTATATGTAAAATAGCTTCTTCTCCGGAAGTCGCACATACGCAGTTATATCCAATTGGAGTAAGATAAAGCGTTAATAATTCAAGCATTCTCGGTTCATCGTCTACGAGCAGTATATCAATCATAGAGAGCCCTCCATATTTATAATCGTTACTTAAAGTGTAATGCAAAATCATGAAGAAATGGTGCAGATTATGATGTGTCTGCATAATTTCTTCAGAATTGCTTGTTATTGTGGAGTTGAAATTACATTTTAGGTAATCATATTGGCTCAAAAATGATTAATACGGAGGCGGTATAGTGAAAAAAATGACCCGAATTTTTGGGATAACAATAATTACAGCAGTTGGTCTTGCTGCATGTGGGCAAACGAATACAGACCATAAAAATCATGAATCTACAAAAGAGAAGAAAACAGAGCAAAAGGAAATGAAAATGAATCAGGAAGTAACCGCGCCAAAAGAAATGAACGAAGGGGCATCGAATGATTTATTAACGACAAGTCTAAAAAATGTAACGAGGTTAAATACAAATGACCCCCTAAAAATGGCAGTGTTAACTTCGCAAACGATATGGCCAGCAACCCATAAAGAGAACCAGCCAGGTGCTGTTATTTTAGTACCAGTGAGCGAGTGGCAATTAGGTATTGCGAGTGCAGACCTTATTCATCATCCGAATAATGGGCCGATTTTATTTATAGAAAAAGAAAAGATACCGGAAATGACGTTAAAAGAAATAAAACGATTAAATCCAATCGGAACGAAAGATGGAACACAAATTATGGTGATGGGAGATGTAGGTACTAGCGCGCTTGAACAATTGAAAGGTTATAAAGTAAAACAAATAAAAGAAACGGACCCAGCTATATTTGCGAAGGATGTTGATAAGGAGTATGCCGATATAACAGGAAGCTACCCAAATAGTGTTATTATCGGTTCGTCTGCAGAAGAAGGACGTTTATATACAACACCCGCTGTAAATTGGATTTCTCATATGCCGGAACCACTACTCTATACAGAAAAGAATAAAGTGCCAGAAGCGACAATAGAGGCATTAAAAATGAGAAAAGATAAAGCAAATATATATGTATTAGGGCCAGAAAAAATTGTTTCAAAAGAAGTAGAAAAAGAGTTAAGCAAATACGGGAAAGTAACGCGTATTAGTGGAGAGACCCCTACAGAAAACTCGATTGCGTTCGCTAAATTTAAAGATGAAAAAACAAAATTTGGCTGGGGATTCACAAAACCTGGTCACGGTTTATCATTTGTTTCAAGCAAAACACCAGATTTAGCAGTTGCTGGGGCACCTTTTTCACATATGGGTAAACACGCACCTGTTGTCTTGTTAGAAGAAGGTAAAGCTTCACAACCAGTGTATGACTTCCTTGCTACTATTCAGCCGAAGTTTAAAGATGATCCAACACTTGGACCATATAATCATGGCTTCTTATTAGGAAGTACGAGTGATATTTCATTTGAAACACAAGGAATACTAGATGAGAGGTTAGAAATTGTTCAGGAAAGTGGTCAAGGACACGGTGGACATTAATAAAATGAGAAAAGACGCTACTGATATAGCGTCTTTTTTTATTTCCCTCGACAAAATATGACAAAAAAGTTGTAACTGTTTCTGTTATGATAGTTTCGGAAATCTTACATTTTACATAATCGGAGGAAAAGAAATGTATAAAAAATTGGGTACTATCGCTTTAACAGGTGCACTTGCTTTTAGTTTAGCTGCTTGTGGTGAAACTGAAGTTAAAGAAGTGAGTAAAAACGATGCTCCTAAACAGGCTGAAAAGAAAGATAAAAAGGAAAAAGCTGAAAGCAAGATTTATAAAATTGGAGATACGGTAGAAGTTAATGGCCTACAACTTACTTTCAGTTCAGCTAAATTCGTTGAGCCTAACGAATACGTAAAAGCTGAAAAAGGGAAAGTACTAGAAATCGCTTTTAATGCTAAAAATAATGGCAAAAAAGATATATATTTTGGAACTTCTGAATTAAAAATTGCTGATACTAACGGCAACCAATTCAAAGAGTACTTTGGTGGGGAAAATACGTTTATAAACGAAAATATTGCGCCAGGTAACCAAATTACAAACAAAATGTTATTTGATGTACCAGAAGGCGATAAGTTTGTTGGTACATTTAAACCTACATTTACATTTGACGAGAAATCAGTGAAATTTGAATTTGAAGTTGCTAAATAAGGAGAGATTAAGATGAAAAGAACAGCTGAATTTGTATTAGGTCTTATTGGAGGTATTTTTGGTATTATTTGTGCATTTGTTGCTTTATTAATCGGCGGTATGGGAGCTGCTTTTGAAGCTGATGGAGCAAATACTGTTATTGGCTTAGGTTGGGGAGCTGTGGCTCTATCAATCTTAGGAATTGTTGGATCTGTTATGGTAAGAAGTAAAGCGAAGGTTGGCGGTATTATGATGACTGTGGCTGCTATCGGTGGATTTATTTGTATTTCTATAATTTACTTATTACCAGGCGTATTATTATTAATCGGTGGATTAATGGGCATATTCCGTAAGGATAAAGCAACTGTATCTGCATAAAATGAGCACTCGAAAGAGTGCTTTTACTAATTTCATTAAATTAGCATAAACTCCTCTAATCCTAAACCCTCCAAACTAAACCTCATATATGAAGTGGAAATATCCATAGAAATGTAAATGAATTCCTTGAGTAGCTAATATCTTGATCCTTGGACTACTCAATTAAATGAGCTGAATTACATGTGCATTTTTCATCCATCCAAACAAAGTTCTCTTCATTTGACATACGGTAGAATCCGAAATCGTTGTACGTTAAATCAACAATAGGTGATAGTATATTTAAAGTCTTCCTGATATTCTAGGAAAAGAAGCTACAAAGGTAACATCTTTTTTAGGAAACTTTTACATAGAAAAAAATCTTCTACTCGTTATATAATAGCTTTCGTGCAGTCGGCTAGATTTTCTTATGGAGAAAATCAAATTATAAAGGAGTAGAGGAGTGGTATTTTGTTTCAAACGATAAAAAATGACTGGTTTTTTAATGTGAGAGGGGACGTGTTATCAGGAATTGTCGTTGCTTTAGCATTAATCCCTGAAGCGATAGCCTTCTCTGTTATTGCAGGCGTGGATCCGACAGTTGGACTATACGCAGCCTTTTGTATTGCGGTTACCATTTCATTTGTTGGCGGAAGAACTGGAATGATTTCAGCTGCAACAGGTGCAATGGCATTATTAATGGTAACGCTTGTTAAAGATCATGGTTTGCAATATTTATTTGCTACAACAATATTAACAGGTATCGTCCAAATTATTTTTGGCGTGTTCAAACTGAGCTCATTTATGAAGTTTGTTCCGAAATCTGTTATGAGTGGTTTTTTAAATTCACTTGGAATTTTAGTTTTTACAGCGCAATTACCGCATTTTAAAAATGCAACTTGGCAAATGTATGCACTCGTTGTATTAGGACTTGCAATTATATATTTATTTCCACGTATTACAACGGCTGTACCTTCTACGCTTATTTCAATTATTATTGTGACGAGTATTGCACTTATGAGCGGATTACAGTTGAAAACAGTAGGGGATATGGGAAGCCTACCGAAAGAATTACCGTTCTTTAGTATTCCTGATGTGCCATTTACATTAGAAACATTAGGGATTATTTTACCTTATGCAGTTATGCTTGCAATCATTGGTTTACTAGAGTCTTTATTAACAGCTTCAGTTTTAGATGATATGACGCATACAGAAAGTAATAAGCATAAAGAGGCACGCGGACAAGGGATCGCAAACATCGTTGCTGGATTTTTCGGAGGAATGGCAGGATGTGCAATGATCGGTCAATCTGTTATTAATATTAAATCAGGTGGACGAGGTCGCCTATCAACATTTGTAGCGGGCGGATTTTTAATCGTATTACTATTCGTTTTAGGAAATTATGTCGTTCATATTCCGATGGCAGCTTTAGTTGCGGTTATGATTATGGTTTCAATCGGAACGTTTGATTGGAACTCTGTAACAACGATTCATAAAGTACCAAAAGGAAACGCATTTGTTATGATTGTAACAGTTGTGATTGTCTTAATTACACATAATTTAGCATTAGGTGTAATTATCGGAACAGTAATTAGTGCGGTGTTATTTGCATTCAATATGGCAAAGATTCACGTGAAACATTTATATATTGAAAATAAGAAAATATACGAAATTCACGGTCAACTTTTCTTTGCATCTACAGCCGATTTCATAAATAATTTTTCATTTAATGAAGATGTAAAAGAAATTGAAATGAATTTTACTCATGCGCACGTATGGGATGATTCAGCAGTGGCATCAATTGATAAAGTTATCATGAAGTATGAGCAAAGTGGTGTGAAAGTAAGTATAACAGGATTAAATGAACGTAGCTCAAAACTTGTTGCAAATTTGGCTACTTATAATAAAAGAATTGCTAGTTAAAAGCCTCCTTTTTAGGGGGCTTTATTATATAATACGAGTAGGATAACGAAAAGGGGATTCAGCATATGTACAAACAAATTATATTAGCATGTGACGGTTCTGAACATGCACTTCGAGCAGCGGAACATGCAACATATATTGCGAAATGTAGCGAAGAAACAAATGTTGAAGTTGTGTACGTAGTAGATAATAGAACGGCAAAATCAGATATTATACAAGGTCAAACAGACTTAGAAACAATATCAGCTAGTCGAAAAGATAAATTAAAAGAGATTGAAGGTCTATTAAAGAAAGAGAACATTTCTTATACAATTACGATATTACATGGTGATCCTGGAGATACAATTGTTCAATATGTAAATACAGGAGATATAGATCTTGTTATCGCTGGAAGCAGAGGGCTAAATACACTGCAAGAAATGGTGCTTGGTAGTGTCAGTCATAAAATAGCAAAACGAGTGAAATGTCCGGTGATGATTATAAAATAAAATAGAATGTAATGAAGACCTTAGTATAACTGAGGTCTTTTTTATGTATAAATAACTCTTATTTGTGGAAATACTAGATATATAAGTTGAAAAGATGTTAACTTACAAATTTGTAAGTTAGTTGTTAGAGAAATCGATGTTATGAAATTTTTCCCATTGGTAAAATAAAAGTATCACAGGGGAGATAGGGAGGATGGAAGCAATGAAATCATTTCAAAATTTGTCATATAGTCAAGGGGTAAGCTTAATTTGTCTAGGGGGATTTGCTGCATCTGTTACGTTAGCTGTTTTAATAAAGGTGTTTCATCAAATTTTTTAATATTAGAGTAGGGAAGGAATTGGTTGTTATCATTAGTAGGAACAGCAATGAAAATAAAAAATAGCTCTTAGCATGTATGTAGATGCTAAGAGCTATTTTTATGATTTTTATATGTTATTTAAGCTTGTTTTGATTTTACTGACCCTGTATTTAAAGTAAGGGCAAGGAAGAACATTGCAAGTATGCAAGATGCAAGTAATAAGATGAATCCGCCATCCCACCCGAATGCATCTACGATAAAGCCCATAGCGGCACTAGCGAAAGCAGCTCCGCCTAAGTAACCGAAGAATCCAGTTAAGCCTGCTGCAGTTCCAGCAGCTTTCTTTGGTGCTAAGTCAAGAGCGTGTAGACCAATTAACATAACCGGTCCGTAAATTAAAAATCCAATTGCGACAAGAGCGATACTATCAACCATTGGATTACCAGGAGGATTTAACCAGTAAACAAGAACTGCGATAAATACACCAATCATAAATAAAATACCAGCAGGTGCACGACGTCCTTTAAATAGTTTATCACTCATCCATCCGCAAAGAAGTGTACCTGGAATACCAGCCCATTCATATAGAGCGTAAGCAGTACGTGAGCTACTATGAGTAAAGCTTTTTTCTTCTACTAAATAAGTAGGAGCCCAGTCTACAACGCCGTAACGTACGAAATACACGAAAACGTTCGCAATAGCGATGTACCATAAAAATTTATTGTTTAGTACGTATTTAAATAAAATTTCCTTTGCCGAAAGTTCGCGTTCGCGATCTTTTATTTTCTCATCTGGTGGATATTCTCCAGTATGCTCTTCAATAGAAGGTAGTCCACAAGATTGAGGTGTATCTTTCATTGTAATTAGTACATAAATACCAACTAAAATTGAAAGAATACCTGGGAAGTAAAAAATACTATGCCAGTCATTTGCAAAGAAGTATAAGCCTAATGTTACAAGAGAAGGCATCAGCGCGCCGCCGACATTATGAGCGACGTTCCAAATAGACATTTTTGTACCACGTTCGCTAATAGAGAACCAGTGAACCATCGTACGACCACAAGGAGGCCATCCCATGCCTTGTACCCATCCATTTAAAAACTGAAGTACAAACATAAGTATAATGCTCGTTGTAATGAAAGAAAATGAGCCGAAAATAATATTAATGATACCTGATAAAAATAGCCCAGCTGCTAAAAAGTAGCGAGGATTACAACGGTCGGATACGATACCCATAAGAAATTTACTTAATCCGTAAGCGATAGATACTGCTGAAAGGATAACCCCAAGTTCCCCTTTACTAAAGCCTTGCTCGATTAAGTATGGCATTGCTAGTGAAAAGTTTTTTCGAACAAAGTAGTAACCTGCATAACCAATGAAGATACCTAAGAATACTTGTAAACGTAATTTACGGTATTCGCTATCAACGCGATCAGCTGGTAAGCGTTCCGCGTGGGGCGCAGGTTTAAATAATTGTGTGAAAAACATAAAATGAAAATCCTCCCCTAATTAATTCGAAGCGTTTTAAGACAGAGAATATAAAAAGGCCATGAAATATAAAAAAGTTTCCTTTTTTATGATTCATAGCCGTGTACTCCGTTTCTCCGTGACTGTCAATATTAACTTCGTCGAAAATTATACAACTTTGTGACAAAAATGTAAACGTTTTTATGAATAAAAGTATTGACGGATTTTGTTCGCGGGATTAATATTTAAATACGTTAAATATTTTATTGTTTAAATAAGAGGTGGATAACATGCCAAATGATATGACGCATATCGATAAAATTCAAGCTCTAGCCTTTTCGATTGGAAAGAAAATGCAGACGGAGTTATTAGAACAAATGCAAGCAACAGGACTTACACCACCGCAGTTTTATATTTTAAAGATTCTAGATCATTATGGGGCTTCAAGAGCGACAACATTAGCAAAAAAGATGTATGTGAAGCCTAGCGCGATTACAGTGATGATTGATCGTCTAATCGATCAAGAACTTGTAGAACGCTATCACGACAAAGATGACCGTCGTGTTGTCATCATCGAGTTAACGAAAAAGGGGAAAGCTAGAGTAGAAGAGGCAATGACAGCTCGCAACGAGCATATTGCAAAATACTTTTCACATTTAGAGTTGCAAGAAAGAGAAGATTTATTACGTCTCTTTGAGAAGTTAGAAACCATTATTTGCGGGACACAAGAGAAAAAAGAGAATAACTAAGAGGAATTGAGGAGATTACATGGAGCAACAAGAAAATCAAAATAGAAAGTTGTTGTTAATCGGTTTAGTAATAGCGATGCTATTTGCTGCATTAGATGGAACAATTGTTGGTACAGCAATGCCACGTATCGTCGGTGACCTAGGCGGATTAAGTTTAATGACATGGTTAACAACAGCATATATGTTAACATCAACGACAGTTGTACCAATTGCAGGTAAGTTAGCGGATTTACTTGGTCGTCGTAACGTATATATAACAGGGCTAGTTATTTTCATGATTGGTTCGGCGTTATGTGGTATGGCAAATGGTATGACAGAATTAATTATTTTCCGTGGTATTCAAGGTCTTGGTGGCGGTATTATGATGCCAATGGCTATGATTATTATTGGAGATATGTTCACGGGAAAAGAACGTGCAAAATGGCAAGGTATTTTTGGTGCGTTATACGGTCTTGCTTCTGTAATTGGACCACAAGTTGGTGGTTGGATTGTAGATGCAGTGAACTGGAGATGGGTATTCTACATTAACTTACCGGTTGGTATTTTAGCAACAATCTTTATTGCAATGGGATTAAAATCACATAAACAAACAGGACCAATTAAAATTGATATCGCTGGAATCTCTACGATGATTCTCGGTGTTGTAAGTTTATTACTTGCACTAACGTTTGGCGGAAAAGATTACCCATGGGATTCTTGGCAAATTATCGGTTTATTTGCACTAGCTGTAATTGGTATCGTTAGCTTTGTTATTGTTGAAACGAAAGCTGAAGAGCCGATTTTACCAATGCATTTCTTTAAAAATCGCACATTTACAATACTGAATGCGATTGGATTCTTTATGAGTATTGGAATGTTCGGCGCGATTATGTTCGTACCATTCTTTATGCAAGGTATTGTAGGAGTAAGTGCTGCTGAATCAGGAACAATTATGACTCCAATGATGATTACAATGATTGTGATGAGTATTATCGGTGGGCAACTTGTATTAAAAGTTGGTGTAAAACCACAAATTATCGCAGGTATGCTTATTATGGCCGGTGGTTTCTGGTTATTAACAACGATGGATATGCACACAACGAAGCTTACAGCTACTTCTTATATGATGGTTATCGGTTTAGGAATGGGGCTTGTAATGCCGACATTAACATTAGCATTACAAGAAAGCTTCCCGAAAAAAGACCTTGGTGTCGTAACGTCATCAAGTCAGTTCTTCCGTCAAATTGGTGGAACATTTGGTATTACAATTTTAGGATCAATTATGAATAACACTTCAGGTACAACGTTAACAAATAATTTAGTACCTGTATTAGATACATTCCCGAAAGAAGCGGGACAAATGGTAACGAAATTTAAAGATATGATTCACACAGATCCACAAGGTTTATATTCGATGCTATTTAGCCCAGAGGCATTAAAACAAATGCCAGAAGCTTTCGCTAACAGCATTGTACCTATTTTGAAAAACTCTTTAGTAGACTCGCTTCATACTGTATTCTTAACAGGATTAGTATTTATCGTAGTAGGCGCCATCTTTACGATTTTCTTACAAAAAATTAAACTATCAGATCGTAAAAAAGATGCTGAAGAGCCTGCTGTAGAAGAAAAAGAAAAAACTGTATCATACTCGTAATGAAGAAGCATCGCCTTATGGTGGTGTTTTTTTTGAGTATAACCTTAAAAGCTTTTTAGTGAGAAATGATTGACGTATTTTTAGAAATACGTTATATTATTTTCTGTAAACGGTTACATAAGATGGGGAGAAAAGAGAATGAGTACGATTAAAGACGTTGCGAAATTAGCGGGAGTATCTGTTGCGACCGTTTCCAGAGTTCTAAATAAAAATGGATATGTTCATGAAGATACATTAAAAAAGGTAGAGCGTGCAATTGAGATGTTAGATTATAAGCCTAGTACAGTAGCGCGTTCACTGTATAATAAAAAGTCTCGTTTAATTGGCTTAGTTGTTCCAAATATCGTGAATCCATTCTTTCCAGAAGTTGCACGTGCCGTAGAGGATGTAGCACATAAACAAGGTTACACAGTTGTCCTTTGTAACTCTGATGAAAGTTTAGAAAAAGAGAAACAATACATTGATGTACTTAGACAAAATAATGTAGATGGATTTATTGTAGCAACGAATCCACAAAATAGTGTTAATTACATGAATTTATCTGTTCCAGTTGTTGCGATTGACCGTATGTTTAATGAGCGTATTCCTACTGTATATGCAGATAACTATGCAGGAAGTCAGGCTGCGACAAAGTTGTTACTAGATAAAGGATGTAAACATATTGCACATATTCGCGGTCCACGTGATGTGAGTACTGCAAATGAACGTTTTGAAGGTTTTGTAGACGTTATTACGCAAAATAGTCTTTCGTATATGATTGCAGAGAGTACGTTTGATCCAGCAAATAGTGAGCGTGTAGCCATGGAATTATTAGAAGAATACCCGCACATTGATGGTATTGTTGCTGGGAATGATTTAATTGCGATTGGTATTGTAAAGGCTGCACTTCAAAAGGGGATTGCCATTCCAGATGATTTACAAATTATCGGATTTGATGGGATTTCTTTAACGGAAATGATGTATCCATCTATTACAACAGTTGCACAACCAATATATGAAATGGGGAAAATTGCAACAGAGTTGTTGTTAGAGCAAATGGAAGGACATACATTAGAAGAGAAACACTATCGTTTGCCGATTGAAATTATAGAACGAAATACAACGAAGTAAGGAGATGAAACAGATGCCAAATATTGCAGTAGTAGGAAGCATTTCAATGGACTTAGTGGCTGTTTCAAAAAAACGGCCGAAAGCAGGAGAAACAGTAATTGGTGAAGCGTTTCATACAATCCCAGGAGGGAAAGGAGCAAACCAAGCAGTTGCTGCAGCTAGGTTAGGAGCAAATGTAGCAATGGTTGGAGCGGTAGGAAATGATGATTATGGAACAGTAGTTAGAAAAAATTTAGAGAACGAACGCATTTTTATCGATTATGTGGTACCGGTTACAGATAGAACGACAGGAATTGCTCATATCGTTTTAGCAGAAGAAGATAACAGTATTGTTGTCGTACAAGGGGCAAATGCTCTTGTAAATAAGTCAGTTGTAGATCGCTCCAAAGACCTTCTTGTAAAAGCGGATATGGTTGTTCTTCAACTAGAAATTCCACTTGAAACAGTAAAATATGTATTGGCTATTTGTGAGGAACATAATATTCCTGTTATGTTGAATCCAGCGCCAGCACAAGTTTTATCAGAAGAAATTTTAGAAAAAGCAACTTATATTACGCCAAATGAACATGAGTGCCGCATCGTATTAGATGATTTTAAATCACCAATTGAAGATTTACTGGCTAAATATCCAAATAAACTATTGATGACAGAAGGTTCTAACGGTGTTCGTTTCCACAATGGCACGGAGATTGTACATGTTCCTAGCATTGCTGTTGATGTAGTGGATACAACTGGAGCTGGTGATACATTTAATGGTGCGTTAGCAGTTGCACTTTCTGAAGGAGAGACACTTCAAAAAGCAATTCGTTTCGCGAATATTGCCGGTGGTCTTTCTGTAACGAAACTTGGAGCACAGGGCGGTATGCCAACGAGAGATCGAGTACGTGAAGTGCAGGTGATTGTTGGATGAAAAAGCATGGTGTATTAAACAGTGAAATCGCGGCAGTCCTTGCTTCACTTGGGCATACAGATACGGTTGTAATTGCTGATTGCGGGTTACCGATTCCGTATGGAGTAAAACGAATTGATTTAGCTGTTGAGATTGGAAAACCGAGTTTTTTAGAGGTGTTACAAGTTGTAGCTGATGATATGGCAATTGAAAAAGTGACGTTAGCAGAAGAAGTCATTATAAATAATGCGGAAGTGAATAAAGAGATTGAGCTGAAATTAATAGAGCCAGCATTTGAGTATGTATCTCATGAACAATTTAAAGAGCATACAAAGAAAGCGAAGGCGATTATTCGTACAGGCGAGGCTACGCCTTATGCAAATGTAATTTTACATGCAGGCGTGATTTTTTAATAAAGGGAAGTGATGGGAATGCATATTGAAATGAAAAACATTTCAAAGGCGTTCAATGGTAATCCTGTTTTGAAGAATGCACAGTTTATGATTGAAACAGGAGAAGTCCATGCATTGATGGGGGAAAATGGAGCGGGTAAATCAACGCTCATGAAGATTTTAACAGGTGTATACAAAAAAGATGGTGGGACAATCACGATTGATGGGCAAGAGCGTACCTTTAAAAATGCGAAAGAAGCTGAAGAGTACGGCATAGCATTTATACATCAAGAACTAAACATATTGCCGAATTTAACAGTAGCTGAAAATATGTTTCTCGGTAAAGAGTTAATGTATGGGAAAACAGGTATTTTACGCACTCGACAAATGAACGCGATTGCGCAGCAGCAACTAGCAGAGCTAGGATTGCATGTAAGAGGCGCTATGTTAGCAGAGGAACTATCGGTTGGACAACAGCAAATTATCGAAATTGCGAAAGCATTAATGACAAACGCGAGCGTTATTATTATGGATGAACCTACTGCGGCACTGACGGATCGTGAAATCGAAACGCTCTTTATAGTAATCAATAAGTTACGTAAAGAAGGTGTTTCATTCGTGTACATTTCGCATCGTATGGAAGAGATTTTCTCGATATGTGATGCCATTACGATTTTGCGTGATGGAGAATACGTCGGAAAGAGATTAATTCCAGAAACATCATTTGATGAAGTAGTGAGTATGATGGTGGGGCGCAGCATTGGTGAACGTTACCCAGAGCGAAATAGTCAAATTGGTGATGTCATTTTTGAAATGCGTAACGGAACGAAGAAAGGGAAATTTGAAAATGTTTCGTTTCAAGTAAGAAAAGGTGAAATCCTTGGTGTTGCTGGTTTAATGGGAGCTGGACGCACTGATATTATGAAAGCGATATTTGGTTATGAACCTTTAGATTCTGGACAAATTTTTATAAATGGACAAGAAGTAAAAATTGATAGTCCGATAGATGCAATTAGACAGAGAATTGCTTTCATTACAGAAGATAGAAAATCTGAAGGATTAGTGTTAGATTTCTCTATTCGCGAAAACTTATCGTTACCGAATTTAGAAAGTCTTTCAAAAGGAAGTGTTCTGAGCAACGAGCTAGAACAGCAGTTTACAGAAGATATGATGAAGCTTCTTAATGTGAAAGCATCTAGCGGGGAGCAGGCAGTGAAATCTCTTTCTGGTGGAAATCAGCAAAAGATTGTAATCGCAAAATGGCTAGGCATTCATCCGCAATTACTCATTTTAGATGAGCCAACAAGAGGTGTAGATGTTGGAGCGAAAAAAGAAATTTACTCTATCATGAATAAGCTTACAGAGCAAGGCGATGCCGTTATTATGGTATCATCTGAGCTTCCGGAAGTTTTAGGGATGAGTGATCGAGTTCTTGTCATTCATGAAGGAAAAGTCGGCGGCATTTTAGGGAAAGATGAGGCATCACAAGAGTCTATTATGGCACTAGCTACAGGGGGAGAGTAAGGATGGCTAAGAAGGGGAATGTATTACAACAACTCGGTTCTTTAATCGGTTTAGTATTAATTATCGTCGTAATTACAGCTTTAAATCCAGCGTTCATTGAAATTCCAAATTTATTTAATATACTGCGTCAAGTATCGATTAATGCGCTTATTGCATTCGGAATGACCTTCGTAATTTTAACAGGGGGTATTGACTTATCGGTAGGTTCTATTTTAGCATTATCAAGTGCACTTGTTGCTGGAATGATGGCAAGTGGCATGGATCCGTTCCTTGCAATGGCAGTTGGACTATTAGCAGGTCTTGTAATGGGAATTGTAAACGGTATCATCATTGCGAAAGGAAAAGTAGCTCCATTTATTGCAACTTTAGCAACAATGACTATTTTTCGTGGGTTGACGCTTGTTTATATGGACGGACGTCCGATCACCGGTCTTGGTGATCATTTAATGTTCCAAATGTTTGGCCGCGGTTATTTTCTTGGTATTCCGGTACCAGCTGTTACAATGATGATCGCTTTCGCAGTACTGTACTTCATTTTGAAGAAAACGACATTTGGCCGTCGTACATTTGCAATTGGTGGAAATGAAGAAGCAGCAGCACTATCAGGTATTAATGTTACGAGAATTAAAGTAATGATTTACGGTCTTTCCGGAATTTTGGCAGCGCTTGCAGGTATTGTCTTAACATCACGACTAGATTCTGCACAGCCGACTGCAGGTACTTCTTACGAATTAGATGCAATTGCAGCAGTTGTATTAGGTGGAACAAGTCTTTCTGGGGGAAGAGGATGGATTGTTGGTACATTCATCGGTGTACTAATTATCGGTGTACTAAATAACGGTTTAAATTTATTAGGTGTATCTTCTTTCTTCCAACAAGTTGTAAAAGGACTTGTAATCTTACTAGCTGTATTAATTGATCGCCGAAAAGAAGCATAATGGAGGGACAGTTCATGAAGAAATGGTTACTTATACTCGTTGCATGTATTATGGTCATTACTGCTGGTTGTTCAATGGAACCACCAGAATGGGCAAAGGATTCTAGCGATAAAGGTCGAAATAAAACTATTAAAGTTGGATTCTCTGTTTCAACTTTAAATAATCCCTTCTTTGTAACTTTGAAAAAGGGTGCAGAAAAGAAAGCGAAAGATAGCGGCATCGAATTGATTGCTGTTGATGCACAAAATGATGCAGCAAAGCAAACGAACGATGTTGAAGATTTAATTCAAAAGGGTGTCGATGTAGTTGTTATTAATCCGACCGATTCAGATGCTGTTGCTTCAGCAGTAAGTGCGGCAAATGCAGCGAATGTTCCTGTTATTACAGTAGACCGCGTTGCGAATTCAGGTAAGGTTGTTTCTCACATTGCATCTAATAATATCGAAGGTGGTCAAATGGCTAGTGATTACATTCGTGAATTAGTCGGCGATGGAGCAAACGTTGCTGAGTTAGAAGGAATCCCTGGATCGTCTGCTGCTCGTGAACGTGGGAAAGGATTCCATAACGTAGCCGATAAGTCTTTACAAGTAGTTGCCAAACAAGCGGCTGATTTTGATAGAGCGAAAGGATTATCTGTTATGGAAAACATTTTGCAAGCAAATAGCGATATTAAAGCCGTGTTTGCGCATAACGACGAGATGGCATTAGGTGCACTTGAAGCATTGAAGTCTGCTGGAAAAACGGATGTAGTCGTTGTTGGATTTGATGCAACAGAAGATGCTGTGAAAGCGGTTAATGATGGGCGTATGGCTGCAACAGTCGCTCAAAAACCGGAATTAATCGGAGAGAAGGCGATGCAAACAGCAAAAGAGATAACACAAGGTAAAAAAGTGGACAAATCTATTCCGATTGAATTAGAGCTTATTAAGAAAAATAAATAAATATAAAATGAAAATTAGGAAGGAAGAATAACAAATGAAATTTTTTATTGATACAGCAAACATTAACGAAATTAAAGAGGCAAATGCATTAGGCGTAGTAGCTGGAGTAACGACAAACCCATCACTTGTAGCAAAAGAAGGCGTAGATTTCCATGAGCGTATTCGTGAAATTTGCAGCTTTATAGAAGGACCTGTAAGTGCAGAAGTAATTAGCTTAGAAGCTGATAAAATGATTGAAGAAGGAAAAGAATTAGCGAAGATTGCTCCAAACGTTGTTGTAAAAGTTCCAATGACAACAGAAGGTTTAAAAGCAGTAAAAGCGTTCTCTGATTTAGGAATTCGTACAAACGTTACATTAGTATTCTCAGCAGTTCAAGCATTACTTGCAGCTCGCGCTGGTGCAACATATGTTTCACCATTCTTAGGTCGTTTAGATGATATCGGTCATAACGGTATGGATTTAATTCGTCAAATCGCAGAAATCTTTGCAATTCATGGCATCGAAACAGAAATCATTGCAGCATCTGTACGTCACAGCGTTCACGTAACTGATGCAGCATTAAACGGTTCACATATTGCAACAATCCCAGCAAACGTAATTGCTTCATTAGTGAAGCACCCATTAACAGATCAAGGAATTGAGAAATTCTTAGCTGATTGGGAAAAAACACAAGAGAAATAATAGAAAATCAAGAATCCTAGTTTAATTGACTAGGATTCTTTTTTATTTAAAAGAATTTTCATGCAATTTTGCATATTGTCTTTTAAATTTGTTATATAAGATATTTAATATATATCACATAACTCTTTATTTTTCATATTTCGATATAAAGTGAAACTTTAATCAGTGGGGGCTTTGTTCATCAGCACACTGATTATTAGTTGAACCAAGGGATAAACAGATAGAGGGTCTGACCAGAAAACTGGAGGGCATGATTCTATAACAGAAAGTTCAATGTTTATAGAATTATGTCTTTTTATATAGGGAGGGTAGTAAACAGAGATTTCGACAAAAACGCACCGATTTATCTGAATTTTAAGTTTTATAAAAGGAGAGAAATGGAATGAGAAGAAAAGCCCCATTTAAAGTGTTGTCATCATTAGCAATTGCAGCAATTATCGGATGCACATCTGTAATGAGTGCGCCGTTAGCATATGCAGAAACGCCAGCAAAAGAGAAAGAGAATGTGTCTACAACGCCAATTGATTACAATTTAATTCAAGAAGATCGTTTAGCGGAAGCTTTGAAAGAAAGAGGAACAATTAATCCAGCATCTTCTAAAGAAGAGACGAAAAAGGCTGTCGAGCAATATATTGAAAAGAAACAAGGAGATCAGGCGAACAAAGAAATTCTTCCAGATGCTCCCTCACAAGAAACGTCTGATTTCACAAAAAAAGTAAAAGAGAAAAAGATGGAAGAAAAGGAAAATGTAAAAAAGACTGAAAAAAATATTAATCTTGAGCAAAAGCCAGAACCAAATAAAAAGCAATTGAATGGGCAAGTTCCAACTTCAAAAGCAAAGCAAGCTCCATATAAAGGATCTGTTCGATCAGATAAAGTATTAGTGCTACTCGTTGAATTTAGTGATTATAAACATAATAATATTGATCAAACACCAGGTTATATGTATTCGAAAGACTTTAGTAGAGAACATTATCAAAAGATGTTGTTTGGTAAGGAGCCTTATACATTATTTGATGGTTCAAAAGTAAAAACATTTAAACAATACTATGAAGAGCAGTCTGGTGGTAGTTATACGACAGACGGATATGTAACGGAGTGGCTAACAGTTCCAGGAAAAGCATCTGATTATGGAGCTGATGGTAGCAGTGGTCACGATAATAAAGGTCCGAAAGGTGCACGTGATTTAGTGAAAGAAGCTTTGCATGCAGCTGCTGAGAAAGGACTAGATTTATCTCAGTTTGATCAGTTTGATAGATATGATACAAACGGGGATGGGAATCAAAACGAACCTGACGGTGTAATTGATCATTTAATGGTAATCCATGCTGGTGTTGGTCAAGAAGCTGGTGGCGGTAAATTAGGTGATGGTGCGATCTGGTCACATCGTTCAAAATTAGCAGTAGATCCAGTAGCGATTGAAGGTACAAAATCAAAGGTAGATTACTTTGGTGGAAAAGTAGCAGCACATGATTACACAATTGAACCAGAAGATGGAGCTGTAGGTGTGTTTGCGCATGAATTTGGACATGATCTTGGATTACCAGATGAATATGACACGAAATATACTGGAAATGGTTCACCTGTCGAAGCTTGGTCATTAATGAGTGGAGGTAGTTGGACAGGAAAAATCGCAGGAACGGAGCCGACAAGTTTTTCACCACAAAATAAAGACTTCTTACAAAAGAATATGGGTGGCAACTGGGCAAAAATATTAGAAGTAGATTACGATAAAATTAAGAGTGGTGTGGGAGTTCCTACATATATTGATCAAAGTGTTACGAAATCAAATCGTCCAGGCGTTGTACGTGTTAACTTACCAGGTAAAAGTGTTGAAACGATTAAACCGGCGTTTGGAAAGCATGCATATTATAGTACAAGAGGCGATGATATGCATACAACGTTAGAGACACCATTCTTTGACTTAACAAAAGGAACAAATACAAAATTCGATTATAAAGCAAATTATGAGTTAGAAGCAGAGTGCGATTTCGTCGAAGTACATGCAGTAACAGAAGATGGAACGAAAACATTAATTGATAGACTTGGAGAAAAAGTAGTCCAAGGAGATAAAGATACAACAGATGGGAAATGGATTGATAAATCATATGATTTAAGTCAATTTAAAGGCAAAAAAGTGAAACTACAATTCGACTATATTACAGATCCGGCTGTAACATATAAAGGTTTTGCGATGGACGATGTAAATGTAACTGTTGATGGACAAGTTGTATTTTCTGATGATGCAGAAGGACAGTCTAAAATGAATTTAAATGGTTTTGTTGTTTCTGATGGGACAGAGAAGAAAGCTCATTATTACTACTTAGAATGGAGAAACTATGCGGGATCAGATAATGGATTAAAAGCAGGAAAAGGTCCAGTGTATAATACAGGTCTTGTCGTTTGGTATGCAGATGATAGCTTTAAAGATAACTGGGTGGGGGTGCATCCAGGTGAAGGATTCCTTGGGGTTGTAGATTCTCATCCAGAAGCACTTGTTGGTAATCTGAACGGGAAACCAGCGTACGGTAATACGGGCATGCAAATTGCAGACGCTGCATTTTCATTTGATAAAACACCAGCATGGAGTGTAAATTCATTAACACGTGGCCAGTTTAACTATTCTGGATTACAAGGTGTTACAACTTTTGATGATTCAAAAGTATATAGTAACAAGCAAATTGTAGATTCAGGAAGAAAAGTTCCAAACCTTGGACTTAAATTCCAAGTTGTTGGACAGGCAGAAGATAAATCGGCAGGCGCTGTTTGGATTAAACGTTAATAACATAAAAGCACATTCTTCATATGAAGAGTGTGCTTTTTAATTTGTACAGTAAGTTATTATTTTAGTTTATGTAATACAAATGTTTATTCATGTGTAGTGTATCAAATTATGTGGAGAAAGGAAATATTTCCGAGGAAATTGTCGAAGTATCGTCGTTATTTATAAACTTTCTTTTTAAAAGAAGTAATGTATTATTGCCTTTACGGCTCAATTTATTTACATTGTTATTTGGTTATACACAAAAGTAATATATTGGGCAAAAAAGAGTTCTATTCAATATGGCTCTTTTTATAGATAGAAAGGAGTAAGCGATAAATGAAAGAAGTTATTGGATGTCCACAGTGTGAAGGGGATATTACTGTACAACATATTATTGATCTCCCACATCCTTTTTCATTAAGGTGTCCACATTGTAAGGTGAAGTTGAAAGAAATAAGGGTAACGTCATGTTTAATATTAGCGATGATTTGTATAATTCCATTGTTTATTATTATTGGAGAGAGTATTAAGGAATTACTAGTAAAATATTTTTCTATTGTAGACAATGTACCAACTGTACTTATTTTCTTTTTATTTTGTTATCCATTGTATTATTTCTATGAAAAATATAATGCTATATTGTTTATTAAATATGGTTTGCTGAAAGTTAAAAGTTGAATTGAATAGGAGATTATCATTATGCTTTGGAAAATATATTTAGTTATTGTAGCAATGTTAGCTATTATTTCGTTAGTAAGGGGTATGTTTCAAACACCAATTCAAAAGTTTGACTTTGTAGTATCTATTATTACGTGGATAGGGCTCTTTGGTTTTGTATTTGATATACAAATATTAACCTCGATTGTTTGGAAATGTATCTTCTTGTTTAGCGTCATTTGGACTTTAACTGCAGTTTTTGTTTTTCGTTTATATGAAGAGCGAGATGAGCCATTACCTTTTATATTTAAATTAATTGGAATTATTCCAACGCTTCCATTATATTACGGATTATATCAATATGCATTTTAAAAAAGACAACGATGGATTATCCCATCATTGTCTTTTTTACTTTGCTTCTTACATAAATCATCCCAGCAAATGTTAATAAAAATGCTGTCCCGATAATGAAGCTGATGCTAGGTGATGCTCCGATTGCGCCGACTGTAAAGGAGCCAGCAACAACTCCTAATGAGAAGAAGGCATAAAATAATCCGAATGCCTTTCCGCGATTATCGTCTGTAGTATTTTCAACGAGTAAAGCGTTAATAGACGGAAAGAGGATTGCGAATCCAATTCCATAAATCATCATTACAATAAAGAGCATACCTTTTGTAGCAAATAATCCGAGTAAAGATAATGCGAATGCCATAACTGCAATTCCGATTAGCATTAGTTTCGAACGATTAAATCGATCGTAAATACGATTTGTTGGAAGCAAGAAGAAGAGGATAGCAGTAATACCAAATACACTTAACATCATGCCTGTTGTAGATGCTTTAAGCGCTAATGCCTCAACTTTTACTGGTAACATATAAGTGACAATTCCTTGTGAAAACATTAATGTGAAAGCACCAATATATGCTTGTAATAACGGTTCTGATTTTAACAGTTCAATCATATCTTCTTTGTTCATCATTTGCGTTCTTGATGTATCTTTTCTTGATACGTTATTTGGTAAGAAGAATAGAGATACGATTGTACCAAGAGCCATTAAAATAGAAATAGTAATGAAGACCCATTCTACGCCAGCTGTTGCTTTCATAATACCGCTGAAAGCAGGTCCTACGATTGCCGCTGTTCCAACAGCAGCACCAGATAGAGCCATTGCTTTTCCTTGTCTTTTTGCATTTGTTTGTTTTGATAAAAATGTAAAGGCAGCAGGAATTAAAAAGCCATCACTAAATCCATGCATAAAGCGCACAACTAATAGTTGTTCACCACTTTGAACAACGGTGTATAACAAGACTATGAAACTCGTAATTCCCATGCTTATATAAAGGATTTTTTTTGCACCAAATTTATCGACAGCGGCTCCAGCAATAATATTACCAATCATATTAGCGAATGAGTACATACCGACAACTAGCCCGATAATAAGAGGAGTTCCTCCAAGGCTTTGAGCGAAAGTACTCATAATAGGTAATTGTGAAAATGTATCTAAAAATGCCACGATAACGATAAAGTAAATAAAATATTTCAAGCGATATTCACCTCTCCAATGCTATTATGGCACAATGCTAATTTCACCTGCAATGAAATTGAATTAACAGATGTGGAAAAAAGTACAAAGTGACAAAATATTGAACGTTATTTGTAAAAAATTAGTAGGGATGTGATTGTTTTTTTGAAATATATGGATAGAAGTATTATAATAGATTTGTAAACTTCACCAGGTTAAGTATATACATAGAGAGGGATGTATAAAATGAAAGCACTACTTTGGCATAATCAACGTGATGTACGAGTAGAAGAAGTACCAGAACCAACAGTAAAACCAGGAACAGTGAAAATCAAAGTTAAATGGTGTGGTATTTGTGGGACAGACTTGCATGAATATTTAGCAGGGCCTATTTTTATTCCAACAGAAGAACATCCATTAACACATGTGAAAGCACCTGTTATTTTAGGTCATGAGTTTAGTGGTGAGGTAATAGAGATTGGTGAAGGAGTTACATCTCATAAAGTGGGAGACCGTGTTGTTGTAGAACCAATTTATTCTTGTGGTAAATGTGAAGCTTGTAAACATGGACATTACAATGTTTGTGAACAACTTGTTTTCCACGGTCTTGGCGGAGAAGGCGGCGGTTTCTCTGAATATACAGTAGTACCAGAAGATATGGTTCATCACATTCCAGATGAAATGACGTATGAACAAGGTGCGCTTGTAGAACCAGCAGCAGTAGCAGTTCATGCAGTACGTCAAAGTAAATTAAAAGAAGGGGAAGCTGTAGCAGTATTTGGTTGCGGTCCAATTGGACTTCTTGTTATCCAAGCAGCTAAAGCAGCAGGAGCAACTCCTGTTATTGCAGTTGAGCTTTCTAAAGAACGTCAAGAGTTAGCGAAATTAGCAGGTGCAGATTATGTATTAAATCCAGCAACTCAAGATGTGCTAGCTGAAATTCGTAACTTAACAAATGGTTTAGGTGTAAATGTTAGCTTTGAAGTAACAGGTGTTGAAGTTGTATTACGCCAAGCGATTGAAAGTACAAGCTTCGAAGGACAAACTGTAATTGTTAGTGTATGGGAAAAAGACGCAACAATTACTCCGAATAATTTAGTATTAAAAGAAAAAGAAGTTATTGGTATTTTAGGATACCGTCACATCTTCCCAGCTGTTATTAAATTAATTAGCTCTGGTCAAATTCAAGCAGAGAAATTAATTACGAAAAAAATTACAGTGGATCAAGTTGTTGAAGAAGGATTTGAAGCACTTGTAAAAGATAAAACACAAGTGAAAATTCTTGTTTCACCTAAATAAGATAGAATCGAAAAGAGTAGCCCTTTTCTAGAAATAGAAGAGGGCTACTTTTTTTCTATACTGAAAGGTGATAGACTTTCCTTTGACTAAATGTATTTTTGTTTGGAAGGGAGAATCTAATGCTTTCATTTTTGTTAACTTTAAAGCGAATGTTAAGAGCCTGTTTACGAGCGTGGAAAGATAAAGAATTTCAAGTATTATTCGTATTAACAATTTTGACTTTAATATCGGGTACGATTTTTTATAGTACGGTTGAAGGGTTACGTCCTTTAGATGCGTTATATTTTAGTGTTGTGACATTGACAACTGTAGGAGATAAAGATTTTAGTCCTCAGACAGATTTTGGAAAGATTTTCACGATATTATATATATTTATTGGAATGGGATTAGTGTTTGGATTTATTCGTAAGCTGGCAACTAATGTACAATTACCAACGATATTATCAAATAGAAAAAAAGAGTAAAGCATTCAGATGCTTTACTCTTTTTTTACATTAGTTTAGACAAGCCTTAATAATAGTTTATTAAAATGAAAGTGTATTCATTCATTATATTCACTGTGTATAAAGTTATAATGATATGAACATTTGCATATTTTGATTTAATGATAGAATTTTCATGAAAGGTGGGATATTCTAGTCATAGGTTAACCGGATGACATCATAGGATCCTAACAAAATGTTTACAATAATTCAATTATAAAATGGAGGATTTTATATGAAAAAGAAAGTACTTGCTTTAGCGGCAGCTATTACATTAGTTGCTCCATTACAAAGTGTTGCATTTGCTCATGAAAATGATGGGGGACAGAGATTTGGAGTTATTCCGCGCTGGTCTGCTGAAGATAAACATAAAGAAGGCGTGAATTCTCATTTATGGATTGTAAATCGTGCAATTGATATTATGTCTCGTAATACAACACTTGTAAAACAAGATCGAGTTGCACTATTAAATGAATGGCGTACTGAGTTAGAGAACGGTATTTATGCTGCTGACTATGAAAATCCTTATTATGATAATAGCACATTTGCTTCACATTTCTATGACCCTGACAATGGGAAAACTTATATTCCGTATGCAAAGCAGGCAAAGGAAACTGGAGCTAAATATTTTAAATTAGCTGGTGAGTCTTACAAAAATAAAGATATGAAACAAGCATTCTTCTATTTAGGATTATCTCTTCATTATTTAGGTGATGTAAACCAACCGATGCATGCGGCAAACTTTACGAATCTTTCGTATCCACAAGGATTCCATTCTAAATATGAAAACTTTGTAGATACGATAAAAGATAATTATAAAGTAACGGATGGAAATGGGTATTGGAACTGGAAAGGTACGAATCCAGAAGATTGGATTCATGGAGCGGCAGTAGTTGCGAAGCAAGATTATGCTGGCATTGTAAATGATAATACGAAAGATTGGTTCGTAAGAGCAGCTGTATCACAAGAATATGCAGATAAATGGCGCGCTGAAGTTACACCAATGACAGGTAAGCGTTTAATGGATGCACAACGTGTTACTGCTGGATATATTCAGCTTTGGTTTGATACGTACGGAAATCGTTAAGTATTTGAAGAAGGTCAAATCTCAGAATAGAGTATTTGGCCTTTTTATCACTATACAATACATGGAGGTATGAAACGTGAAAGGTAAATTGCTAAAAGGTGTACTTAGCTTAGGTGTTGGTTTAGGAGCTTTATATAGCGGAACGTCAGCTCAAGCAGAAGCATCTACAAATCAAAATGATACATTAAAAGTGATGACGCATAATGTATATATGCTATCAACAAACTTATATCCAAACTGGGGACAAACTGAGCGTGCTGATTTAATTGGGGCGGCAGATTATATAAAGAATCAAGATGTTGTTATATTAAATGAAGTGTTTGATAATAGCGCATCAGATCGTTTATTAGGTAATTTGAAGAAAGAATATCCAAATCAAACAGCAGTATTAGGTCGTAGTAGTGGAAGCGAATGGGATAAAACGTTAGGGAACTATTCATCTTCAACTCCTGAAGATGGTGGCGTTGCGATTGTCAGCAAATGGCCAATCGCTGAAAAGATTCAATATGTATTTGCAAAAGGATGCGGGCCAGATAATTTATCGAATAAAGGATTTGTATATACGAAAATTAAGAAAAATGATCGTTTCATTCACGTAATTGGGACGCATTTGCAGGCTGAAGATAGTATGTGCGGAAAAACTTCACCTGCATCTGTACGTACGAACCAATTAAAAGAAATTCAAGATTTTATTAAAAATAAAAATATACCAAATAATGAGTATGTGTTAATTGGTGGTGATATGAACGTAAATAAAATAAATGCAGAGAACAAGAATGATTCAGAGTATACATCTATGTTTAAAACATTGAACGCTTCTGTACCATCTTATACTGGACATACAGCGACTTGGGATGCAACGACAAACAGTATTGCAAAATATAATTTCCCTGATAGTCCTGCCGAGTATTTAGATTATATTATTGCAAGCAAAGACCATGCGAACCCATCGTATATAGAGAATAAGGTGTTACAGCCGAAATCTCCACAATGGACTGTTACATCATGGTTCCAAAAATATACGTATAATGATTACTCTGATCATTATCCAGTAGAGGCGACTATTTCTATGAAGTAGTTTCAAAAAGTTTCTTCGTAAAGAAGAAACTTTTTTTATTTGCAAACAGGAAAATCACACTTTCTTTCCAATATGTATAAGACATATTGAGAAGAGGAGAGAAAAATGTGGATCGAGGAATTTTTAAAGAAGTTCCATTACCGTGTGCATTTTTGGATGAAGTGGCTTTAGATAGAAATATTCAATCAATTATAGAGTTAAGTGGAAATAAGAAGATTCGTATAGCGAGTAAATCGTTACGTTCTGTTCCGATTATGCAAAAGATTTTAGCTGCAAATGATCGATTTCAAGGTATTATGTGCTTTTCACCTAGAGAGACTTTATTTTTAATAGAACAAGGATTTAATGATTTATTGCTTGGATATCCTGCTTATGATGAAAGAGCTTTGTATGAAATTAGTTTGCTAACAAAGAAAGGTTTCATTATAACTTGTATGGTGGATTGTGAAGAGCATATTGTGTATTTAGAAAAAATTGCTGAGAAATCTAAAGGATGTTTTCGTGTTTGTTTGGATATTGATATGAGTAGTCGTTTCTTTCAATTTCATTTTGGTGTACAAAGATCCCCAGTAAAAAATGTGCAGGATGCGTTGAAAGTAGTAGAAAAGGTGAGAAGGTCATCATATTTAATGTTAGATGGTGTGATGGGTTATGAAGCTCAAATTGCTGGGGTAGGCGATCGTATACCAAATCAATGGCTGAAAAGTAAGGTGATTTCGTATTTAAAGAAGAAATCAGTGTTAGAAGTTAAAGAAAGAAGAGAACATATTGTAAAAGCAATACAAAACCTTGGTATTGAGCTAAGGTTTGTAAATGGAGGCGGAACAGGAAGCATAAAAACAACTGAGAAAGATAATTCAGTTTCAGAGATTACAATAGGTTCTGCTTTTTATTCTCCGAAGCTGTTTGATTATTATAAAGAGGTGAAATTTCATCCAGCGATCGGATTTGCCTTACCAGTTGTGCGTAAACCAGTCCCGTTTATTTACACTTGCCTAGGTGGTGGATATATTGCTTCAGGAGCAGTTGGAAAAGATAAAGAGCCTGAAGTTTGGAGACCAAAGGGTGCAAAACTATTAGCTTTAGAAGGTGCTGGCGAGGTACAAACGCCAATTTTTTATAACGGCGAGGAACGAGTGGACATAGGAGAGTCCATTTTGTTTCGTCATAGTAAGGCTGGTGAATTATGTGAACGCTTTCCTTTTTTGTATCGTGTTAAACAAGGAGAGATTGTTGGGGAGTATTCAACATATCGGGGGGATGGCCAATGCTTTCTATAAAGGGACAAAGGTGGAGGAATTGGACAGGGAATGTAGAAGGAACGCCGCATTATACGATGTATCCAGAAAGTATACAAGATGTAGTAGAAGTAGTGGGCCTTGCACGAAAAAAGGGGCAGAAAATTCGTGTTGTTGGTTCAGGACACTCGTTTACACCCCTTGTGCAAACGGAAGAAGTTTTAGTTTCTTTAGATGAATTGAAGGGCATTGTGAATATTGATGAAGAGAAGATGGTCGCTGAAGTGTGGGCAGGAACAAAGTTATATGATTTAGGGAAGTTACTTGAGGAAAAAGGTTATGCGCAAGAAAATTTAGGGGATATTGATTCGCAATCTATTGCAGGAGCGATTAGTACGGGGACTCATGGAACGGGTATTACCTTTGGGAGCTTATCAACACAAGTTATAGAGATTACGGCAGTTTTATCTAATGGTGAGAGTATAGTTTGTTCGGAAGCTGAGAACGTAGAATATTGGAGAGCGTTTCAGTTGTCACTTGGAATGTTAGGTATCATTGTAAAGATAAAATTGAAGGTTATTCCAGCGTATTCACTCGTTTATGAAAGTGAAAAACAGTCATTATCTACTGTAATGAACAAACTAGAAGAGTATAAGAAGCATCGTCACTTTGAATTTTTCGTTTTTCCTTATTCTGATGAAGTACAAGTAAAACTTACGAACGAAACAACGAATACAGGCAGTGATTTGAAATGGCATAAACTAAAGGTGGAGTTACTTGAAAATAGGATGTTCTCTTTACTATCTAAAGGGTGTAAATGGTTTCCTTCTATAAGTAAAGGAGTGAGTCGATTATCAGCTAAGGCTGTACCAAACACAAAAATAATTGGCCCGAGCTATGAAGTATTTGCTACATCACGTACGGTACCATTTTATGAAATGGAGTATAGCATTCCTTCAAAGTATATGAGGACTGTGGTAGAAGAAATCTCAAATCTTATTGAAAAGAAAAAGTATAAGGTGCACTTCCCGATCGAATGCCGCTATGTGAAAGGTGATGATATATGGCTTAGTCCAGCCTATGGAAGAGATTCAGCGTATATCGCTGTTCATATGTATAAAGGTATGAAATATGCTGCTTACTTTGGCGAAGTGGAAAAAATTTTTCTGAAGTATGAAGGGCGTCCGCATTGGGGGAAAATGCATACATTATCGTATGAGCAATTACAAGATATATATCCAGAGTTTCATTCGTTTTTACAGGCGAGGAAGTCTCTAGATGAACTTGGAATGTTTTTTAATCCTTATGCAGAAAAGTTATTTATCCCGCATTAACGGGCAGTAATACTCCCATCTCAAAATTCGGTGGGAGATAACCGCTCGTTTTGGGAGGGTTGATTAAAGTTTCACATTATGTATATGAAAAAGCTGACAAATAATTATTTGTCAGCTTTTTTTAGTGTAATTGCATTTCTTGTATGACTAATATGCTCATAAAATAGTAGTTTATCACGGCTAAATACATGCAGTAAAACATGAATAATAAACAGGCCGTTAATGATGAATAGGAATAACAATGTAACGAGTAATACTAAAGGTTCTGTATGATTTAACATAGAACTACTAGAAAGAATATAATTGATTCCGCCTAACGCAAAATAAAATATACCGTATCGAATAAATAGTTCTTTTAATGTAATACGATCTGATTTTCCTTTCAGGTGAATGCGAAGCAATGCTTTCCCAATTGTTTTTCCATTCGTAAAGTATGGAATAATAATAAAGTAAATAAGGATTGAACACGTAATGAAAATGAGTTCATACATATTGGTGTAAGATTGCATATTAGAAACGAAGAAAGAATTTCCTTTGTTTTTAATGACAGGTACAACGATAGATAAGAAAATCCAATCAATTTGCATCGCGATAAGACGACGAATGAATCCGACTGGTTTCGTTTCCAAATCAATATGACTATCTAACTCGTTTGTTTTTGGAAGGAAGTACGTAAATATTGGTGCAATGATAAAACCAATTACGCCACCTAATGTATTTAAAAACAAATCATCGATATCAAATAATCGGTATGCACAATTGTATATACCGTATAATCCAGTCACTTGTGTTAGCTCGAAAAATAGTGAAAGGAAAAAGGAAATGCAAATTGTTTGTAGGAAACTACGTCGGAAATAATAACGTAAGTAAATACCGAATGGAACAGTTAATAGAACATTAAATGCAACTTGTAAAAAAGCAGACTCTTTTAATAAGTAGAAATAAGTAGCCGGTTTCGTTAAAACTGCCGATGTATGACTACTAATCTCTTGTATGAAATAAAATGGTGAGAGTTGCATGTGTTGTGTATTAGCCGATTGTAGGCTACAAGTATCAAACGTTTGTGGCAACGGCAAAATAACAAGAAAATAGGCATTTAATAAGTAAAGTAATAATGAGTATAAAATAAATGAGCGCCATTTATTTAAATAACCGTATTTTCGATAATTAAATATTAGAAAAGGGATTAAAAGAAACATTGCTAAAAAAGGAAATAAAATAAATGCTGTTTTTACTGGAAATAAATATGCAGTCAAAGTGAAACTCCTTTCAATAAAAATTCGTTTATCATTATAGCGCTAAAAATATTTAAATACAAAGTTAAAATCTTTCGAAATAGAAATAATTACTAATTTTATAGGAATTAAGTTATAATAAATTTAATATAAGGATATTATGATTATGTAAGTTGAGAGAGGGTACAAGAGATGCGATATGAACTTTTTTCTGTAAGTGGGGATCATATTACGACTTTTGAAAGTGCATGGCGTTTTCAGGAGGGAGAACAGATTTTTGTTCATGATGATCAAACAAAACGAAACTTTATTATTATTCGTCTGACGCATGATGTATTTCAACAAAATAAACATGTTATTCGTTTGTATTGTCAAGAAAAGAAAGTGTATGCATAAGAGAAGCCCTCTTACAGTATGAAAAGTAAGAGGGCTCTTTATCCCGCTATTTGTGGGAAGCACGATTGGTGAGGATTAAAGTTTCACTTTATCATTTTTCTCCTCGCAAGGAATAAAAAGAGAAGAGTTAATGCACATAGGTAGCATTTGATTTGGAAGAAAGGATATAGCCTTGTATTTTGTACTTCAAAGTTACATGGCCTTCTCTTTGAGAAAGCCATGTATGGTAATCTTGTTGTGTTTTCCATAACATACGAAACATATATTCTGTCTTATCATTTGTACGATGAACATGTGAAAACTCTATGTTAATAAAACCGTTCGTTCCAGGGGAAGGATAATATTGTTTAAGCTCACAAAGTAGCTCACTTTCATATCCGTACTTAATGTGAATGAGTTTAGTAACTATAAGCATATAAACACCTCTTTTACGATAATAGTAGGAAAGATAGAATTACTATAATAGTGAACTTGATCGTTATTATACTATTCTGGAAATTCGAAGTAAATGATAGGTTTTAACTTAATAAAGGTATAAAAAAGCGAGTCATCTAGTGTAATAGAATGACTCGCTTTCGATTTGTAAGTTTCACTTTATAAGAAAATAAGAGTAAGTACACCTACGATAATACAATAGAAAGAGAAATACTTTAAATTTCCTTTTGCCATAATGTTCATAAACCATTTTAGTGAAATATACGTCATGATAAATGTTGCGATGAATGCAACGACATATGGTACGAATAATGTGTCTAGATTTGGATCATTTGCAATGTCTGTAATGCTTAACAATAAGCCACCTAAGCTAACAGGAATGTATAGTAAGAATGAGAAGCGAAGAGCTGTTTCTTGCTTCATACCAAGTAACATTGCTGCTACGATTGTGGCACCAGATCGGCTTATTCCAGGAATCAGTGCGCAAGCTTGTGCTAATCCGACGATGATTGCATCTTTCATAGAAAGGTCGCCATCATTTTTACGACCGCGTAAATTTCTAATAATCCAAAGGCCGACAGCAGTAATAAGAAGGGAAATCCCAACCATCTTCACACCTTTTAAGTACTGATCGATGTAATCTTTAAATAAAACACCAATAACACCTGCTGGAATGGTTGCAATAACAAGATAAATAATAAAGAAGAAATCTGATTTCGCGTCTTCTGCTCTTGTAAATATATAAGAGAGACCATTCTTCGTCAGACGAATTAAATCATTTCTATAAATAAGTAATACAGCTAATAATGAAGCTGAATTAACAAGTAGTTCGAAGCTAAATCCTTCTATTTTTAGTTCTAGCAAATGTTGTGCTAAAACGAGGTGACCACTTGAAGAAATCGGAATTGGTTCTGTTAGTCCTTGGAACAGACCGAGAATTAAATATTTTAAAACGTAGTAAAATTGTTCCATAATAACCTCCTTGTTTATTAGTTGAAAGAAACAACTTTTCCATTATAACAAAGATATGGATGAATATTGAAAAGAAATAAATATTCGAAATAAAATAAAAATCCCTTATAGCAGTATAAGGGATTTTTATTTTTAATTAAGAAGTTACTGTTCCTTGAAGACTTTTAGACAATTGAACATCGACTTTTTCAGCATCATGAATATGATTCATAATAGTAGTATTTAATTTTTGGAACATTTGTTGTGTGTTAGCGAATTCTCGTAATATGTCATCATTACAAGACTTTTGGTTTTCAATAGCCTTAATAACATTTGTAGCGCCATTTTGTAACGTTTGAATCATAACTAAAATATTTTCAATTCTAGCGTTTGTATCGGCGCTCATTTCTACACCTTCATCAACTAAATGTAAATTATCTTTTGTATTATCGTATGCTTTTTCAATTTCTTCTTGAATTTTTTTCGTTAAGTTGCCGATGTTTTTTGTGCTTTCTGCTGTACTTTCCGCTAGTTTTCTTACTTCATTGGCAACGACAGCGAATCCTTTACCGTGCTCTCCAGCACGTGCGGCTTCAATACTCGCATTTAAGGCAAGTAAATTTGTTTGTGCTGCAATGTTTTGAATGACTTCTACAATTTGCTCGATTTCCTTTGAGCGTTCGCTTAGATGATTCATACTATTAGACGTGCGTTGAGATTGTTCACCTAATTTATTAATTACAATAAGTAAGCGGTGAACGGATTCTTTTCCTTCATTAGAGCAGTCAATAATTTCTGCAATAGACTGAATTAAGCTTTGTTCCTTTTGCAACATTTCATTATTTAACTCATTGGAATGTGTCGTACGTGTTGAAACATTTTCGAAACATGAACTTAATTGTTGAACTAAATTTTGGAGTGTATTGTGTTGGTTATTTACAAGTTGATGCTCTTGTACAACGCTTTGTACACGATCGTGGATAGTCGAAATAGTCTCTTGTTTTTCAATATCTTTTTGTTTCAATTCTGCTTCTAATTCTTGTATACGCTCTTCTAATTGAGCAATTGTATGTTGGAGTGATTTCTTTTGAGTAAACATATATTTATTTCAACCGCCTTCAAAAGTTATATTTTCTCTATATTTGGATTTTAGCATCTTTTGTATTTTTTAAATATAGGAATTGTTAAATATTTAAGAATCTATTACATTTTATTCATAATTCTCTTTTTTTCGTCACGAAAAATAAACTGTATTTAATCGTTTTGTAAACAAACTGTAAAATAAATCATGTATAACTGTATGAGAAGGGAGTCGGATTATGAACTATTTTAAGCGAATCAGCTGTCTAGTATTAGCAGGAATTATCGTTCTTTCTAGTACAGTCGCTGTAAAAGCAGAGTCAAACGACGAGAAACTTAACAACATGCAACAGCAATTGCAACAAAACGATGCAGAAATGCAAAAGAAAGAGCAAGAGAAGCAAGCTGTTAGTAAAGAAATTAAAGGTATTGAAAACGAACTACATAATTTAAATAATACAATTGCAAAAAATAAAGAGGATCAAGCTGCTATTCAACGTAAAATCGATGAAACACATAAGCAGATTGAGCAAAAAAAGCAAGAAATTGTCGTTTTAGAGGATAAAGTCCTTGCTCGTAAAGATATTATGAGAAAACGTATGGTTTCTGTTCAAAACAGTTCAAATACAAGTTTAGTAGTAGAAGTTGTGGTAGAGTCAAAAAACTTTGCAGACTTCTTACAACGTATGAATGCAGTTTCTACTATTCTAGAAGCTGATAAAGAAATTTTACGTCTACAAGAACAAGATCTTCGTCAAATTGAAGAAGATAAGAAAACAATTGACGAAAAAGAAGCATCTTTAGTAGTAGACAAACAAAAATTAGCAAAAGCACAAGCTGAACTGCAAGATAACTTGAAAAAACGTCAAGATAACTTACAAGCAGTTCAAGCTAAATATAATGAGGTTGCAAGTCAACTTAATTTAGCTACGGAAGAGAAAGCTAAAATTGAGTCAAATATGAAGGCAGTACAAGAAACGATTGCTCGTGAGCAAGAAGCAGCAAGAATCGCAGCGGAAGAGCGTGCAAAAGCAGAAGCGGCTGCAAAGGCTGAGCAAGAAGCTTTAGCGAAAGCACAAGCGGAAATTGCTGAAAAGCAAAAGCAAGAAAAAGCTAGTAAACCAGCTAAACCAGCTGAACCTGTTGTTAGTAATAATTCGAAGGTAGAGCCTGAACAACCTTCGAAACCAGCTGCTGGTGGGAAAGAACTTTATGTACACGCAACAGCTTATACAGCAGATCCATCTGAAAATGGTTATGGATCAGGTCAACAAGTATACTCTGCATGGGGACCAGGTGGTAAACCTTATAATTTAACTGCAAACCCAGGAATGAAATTAATTGCTGTAGATCCAAGTGTTATTCCATTAGGTTCTATTGTATATGTTGAAGGTTATGGGCAAGCAATTGCAGCAGATACTGGTGGCGCAATTAAAGGTCACAAAATCGATGTTTTAATGCCAGATAAAGCTTCATCTAGTAATTGGGGCAGAAAAAATGTTAAAGTGACAATTTTAAACTAACATAAAATCCAACTTTACAATGTAAAGTTGGATTTTTTTATAATATTAATGTTAAGTTGAGTTTACATTTTGTTAAGGTAAGCATACAATAATGGTGAGATGTGGTAAATTTGACCATTTTAAATAGAGTAAAAGAATTAAGAGCAAGATTTAATTTTTCGCAAAGTGTATTAGCAGAAAAGGTTGGAGTAACGAGACAAACAATTGCAGCAATTGAAAAAGGGGATTACGTTCCTTCGTTGTTATTAGCGCTTATGATTTGTGATGTGTTCCAGTTAAAGATGGAAGATGTGTTTGTTTTAAATAAGGAGGGGGAAGAGGATGAATAGACTCGTATTTTCCTATATGCTAAATGTACTTTTAATGGTATTAGCAGGCTGGGCTTTTATTGAGTTATATTATTTTACTATTGAAGTCGCTAATTTTATTCAAACGAAGAGAGTACCATTCGAAATTTCAATAAGTTTAATACCGCTCGGGTTACTTTTAACATTTGGTATTGTATCGACCGTTATTTATAAAATTCAAAAGAAAAAATATAAAGAGCTCTCGTATTGGATGTTTCCACTATTATTTCCTCAAGAAGATGAGCGTGAAAAGGCAATTACAGAAAAGGCTTGTCGTACTACATTTATGTCATTATGGTATGTGTTGCCTTGTGCAGTTGGTTTTTTAACTCTTTCTCCAATTGTTATTCTATATGTTCCTGCATATCCGATATATATTGCATTTAGTATCTTCTTTATTCAGATGACGATCTTTCACGTATCACTATACCGAAATAAATTAGCTTAAAAAGAAACCTTCTTGCACCGGCAAGAAGGTTTCTTTTCAGCTAATACTTGTACATATGGCGATATTATTTTATCATTTTATATAGAGTAAGATTTTGTAAGGGAAAGGAATTGTATATGAATAAGCAAAGAATTTATAGTATAGTAGCAATCCTGCTATTTGTTGTAGGTGGGGTGTTAATTGGAAAGCCATTTTATGATGGATATCAGGCTGAAAAGAAACAGACTGAAAATGTGCAGGCTGTTCAAAAGATGGATTATGAAAAGCATGAGACGGAATTTGTAGATGCTTCCAAAATTAATCAACCAGACTTGGCGGAAGTAGCGAATGCATCATTAGATAAGAAACAAGTAATTGGTCGTATTTCGATTCCAAGTGTTTCAGTAGAACTGCCTGTTTTGAAAGCTTCTACTGAAAAAAACTTATTAACAGGTGCAGCGACAGTAAAAGAGAATCAAGTTATGGGAAAAGGAAATTACGCACTAGCAGGACATAACATGTCTAAAAAAGGTGTTTTATTTAGTGATATAGCTTCTTTGAAAAAAGGCGATAAAATTTATTTGTATGACAATGAAAATGAATATGAGTATGCGGTTACTGGTGTATCTGAAGTAACTCCTGATAAGTGGGAAGTTGTGGAGGATCATGGGAAAGATGAGATAACGCTTATTACATGTGTATCTGTAAAGGATAATTCTAAGCGTTATGTTGTTGCTGGTGATTTAGTAGGAACGAAGGCGAAGAAGTAAAAAAGAAGGTGAACTCTTTAAAGAGTTCACCTTCTTTTTTACTAATGTTGAGAAAAAATAGAATGTTTTGGTTTGTATTTAAGTATTCTTCTATTTATGTATAATAAAGTTATAATTCTATATTTTGGGAGGAACAAGAGTGAGACAACAGGTGAAGAAACTTCTTTTAACAACGAGTATAGCGTTATTGGTAGCTCCAATTTCAGCTTATGGGCATCCAGGGCGTACAGATGCTAACGGCGGACATACGTGTCGTACAAATTGTGAGAAATGGGGATTACAGTACGGGGAATATCATTATCACAATAAACCAGCTTCTAGTAGTGGTGCAACGAGCCCAGCTCCTAGCCAGAATAATAATAGTGCTGTAGAAGCTGAGAGACAAGCAGAAGCACAGCGCAATACTGAGGCTGAAAAACAACGTGCTGCAGAAGCACAGCGCAACGCTGAGGCTGAAAAACAACGTAATGCAGAAGCACAGCGTAAAGCTGAAGAAGAGAGACAACGTGTAGCCGAAGAACAAAGAAAAGCTGAAGAGGCACGTAAGCAAGAGGAAGCGCAGCGCCAAGCTGATATGGAAAAAGGTCAACTTGAAGGTCAAAAGAATGGAGAAACTGATTTTAAAGCAGGAAAAAATGATGCAGAAGTGCATGTAGCTGGAAAATCTGATGCATATAAACAAGCGTTTAAAGCGACTTATGCAGCCGCATGGTCTTTAGAAGAGCAGAAGAAAACGCATTTTGAAAAAGGAAAAGAACAAGGTTTAGCACAAGAGACGATGGACGATAGTCAAGTTGCTCCAGAGTTTAAGGTAAACTTTGTAGACGGGTTCAAAGTAGGGAATAAAGAAAGAACAGAAAAAATTGAAAAAGAACAAGCTGAATTAGGAGAAAAGACAGGGAAAGAACTTGCTGAAAAGAATCCTGGAAATAGAGAGAAAGAAGTATACGTGAAGGCATATGAAACAGCGTATGAAAAAGGCTATAAGTCTACAAAAAAGGCAGTAGAAAAGGCTGGCTATAAGTATGCATTTGAAAACTATAATTTAAAAGTTCCTGCTAAGTATGAAAGAAATGAATTGTTAAAGAAATGGTTTACTGAAGGGTTTAAATTGAATAAAAAAGCAGCAGAAATTCGAGAAGAAGGGTATAAAAAGGGAGACAGCTGGTTCTCATTCTTCTATAAGAGTTTCGTACCAAGTGAATATAAAGAACATAAAGAGCTGTACGAACAAGCAATAGAAAAAGGTAAAACGGCATAAAAAAAGATGAGGAGAAATTCCTCATCTTTTTTAATCCATCCATTTCACTAATTTCTTAGAAATTAGTAATAAAACACAACCTAATATAATTGCCACAGCGCCAATAACTGTGAATACTTCAGCGTATCCAAGTGAGGTTGTAAAGCTTGCAAGTTGTCCGCCTAAAATGTTGGCGATACCTGAACTTGCTAGCCATACACCCATTAGTAAAGATGCTAATTTTACCGGAGCAAGCGCACTAACCATTGATAGTCCGACAGGTGATAAGAATAGCTCACCTAACGTATGGAAAAGATACGTAAAGACGATAAATAGTAAGTTTGCTTTTTCTGTAATGTTATGTTCATCACTACCTGTTTTTAATGTAGCGATAACGAGAATGATATAACCGATACCAAGCAAGATCATACCAAGTCCCATTTTAGTTGGGATTTTTAAATCACCGCGCTTGCGAGTTGCAAGTTTTGCCCATAATGCAGAAATGACTGGAGCAAGTAAAATAATAAATAATGGATTGACCGATTGGAACCAAGATGTTGGAACTTCCCATCCGAACACAGAGCGGTCTACAAATTTGTTTGTATATAATGTTAACGAGCTACCAGCTTGTTCAAAGCCAGCCCAGAAGAAGACAACGAAGCATGTTAAAATGACGATAACTGCGGTACGTTGTTTTTCTTTTTTTGTTAACGGTGTATCTCCTACTGATGGTTGTCCATCTGTTGTTTGTAAATCGCGAGTTGGTTTTTTACCGATATCACCAAGGAAGCGATTTGATAATGTTGTAAATAAAATTTGTCCAATAATCATTCCGATTGAAGCGGCTAAGAAACCGTAACGGAATCCGTAATGTACAACGCCATCAACTGTTGTTTTGAATAAATTTTCTGATAAAAACCCGCAAACGAGTGGAGCTAAAAATGACCCGACGTTAATACCCATATAGAAAATGGTAAATGCACTATCACGTTTTGGATCGTTCTCTTCGTATAATTCTCCAACCAGTGTAGAGATGTTCGGTTTGAAGAATCCGTTACCGATAATAATAAGCGCTAATCCGAGGTATAGGCCTAATTGGTTTTGCAAGGCAAATAGTGTAAGGTTACCGATTGCCATTGTTATACCACCAATTGTGATCGCTTTTCTTCTACCTAGAAAACGGTCTGTTAAGTATCCACCAATCATTGGTGTGAAATAACAGGCTCCAGTATAAAATCCGTAAATAGAGAGTGCCCATGCGGGACTAAACCCAAGACCACCGCTTACTAAAGCTGTCGTTAAATATAATGTTAATAATCCTCGTAATCCATAGTAACTAAATCTTTCCCACATTTCTGTAAAGAAGAGTAAGTATAAACCTGGAGGATGTTTCTTTTTTCTTTGTTGTTCTCTTTCTAGTTGTATCGCTGATTCCATGTTATTTTCCTCCTGACACAAACAAAAACAAAGTTAATAATTTTGTACATTTAATATTTTACCTTATTAACTATTATAAGTCAATAAAGGTTGATTTTTCAGAAGAGATTGGAAAAAGGGAATAGCTATAGAAGGGGTGTTTCTTTTGTGATAGACTATGGACTATGTTTTCTTTGTAAGGAAGCGGGTTATTGTACTTTTTTTATATGTGGAATTGATTTCATAAAAGATGAAATTAAAGAAGGAGAAAGAAATGAAATTGTTACAGAAAAAAGAAATTTTACTTATTAGTCTTATGTTATTCTCGATGTTCTTTGGAGCAGGGAATCTTATATTCCCACCTTTTCTTGGATATGAAGCAGGAGAACATGTGTGGATTTCGTTAGTAGGATTTATTATATCAGCAACAGGTCTTCCTATATTAGGTGTTATTTCTATTGCAAAAGCAGGAAGTTTTCAAACGTTAGCGGGTAGAGTTCATTCTTCATTTGCAATTATTTTTCCATGTATCGTGTATGTATTTATTGGACCTGGGCTTGGTATACCACGTGCGGGAAGTTTAGCCTTTGAAATGGGGCCAGGTCAGTTATTCCCTGAAGCAGGAAGCGGAGTATTATTGTTTTACACAGTTATTTTCTTTAGTATTGTTTACTGGTTAAGTTTATCACCATCTAAACTAATGGGGTTGTTTGGAAAAGTCTTGACGCCGTTATTATTATGTATGATTGCACTTATTTTTATAAAGAGTATGTTTACAACAGTAGGAGATATGAAAGAACCAATAGGGAACTATGGCCAAGCTCCTATGTTTCAAGGGTTTTTAGATGGATATTTAACAATGGATGCGTTAGCTGCTTTAATCTTTGGAATTGTTATTGCAAATGCATTACGTGCAAAGGGTATTGAAGATGATAAAGGTTTAGCGAAATATATGAGTATTGCTGGAATCGGGGCAGGACTATTATTATCGATTATTTATGTCATCCTTGGATATGTGGGGGCAATTAGTGGCTCATTAGGAACATTTGATAACGGTGCCAAAGTGTTAGCACAAGTTATGACTACATTATTTGGACAGGGTGGAGTCGTTTTATTAGGTCTTATTTTTACTATCTCATGTTTATGTGTTTCAATTGGACTTGTTACGTCTTGTAGTCAATTTTTTTCGAGTGCATTTCCGAAAGTATCTTATAAAGTGTGGGCATTTATAGTAAGCGTTGTTAGTATGATCTTAGCTAGGATTAACGCAAATTTTAAAAGTATCAGTACCAATTCTTGGATTTATTTATCCAATTGCATTAACGCTTATTATTCTAGGGTTATTCCATAAGTATATTGGGAAGTATGCATACGTATATGCAGTAACTGTTTGGATTGTAGCAATATTTAGTGCAATTGATATTTTAAATAAAAATGTAATGATGAATCAGTGGACGTCAGTATTAAAATACATTCCGTTTTATACAGAAGGTGTTGGATGGATTGTTCCAGCTATTGTAGGCATGTGTCTTGGTTTCATCGTTAGCATTGCTTTAAATAAGAATAAATGAGTAAAAAGGTGTTTTCCTATTTTGGGAAGACACCTTTCTTTTTTTGGAAAAATACTATTGAAAATGAATAGACTAAGAGTATGATAAAGGTAATTGGTAATATATAGGTTTAATGAGAGTTACGAATAAGGGGGGAGCATATGAAGAAGGATTTGGATAAGAAAATAGAAGCACTCGAAACGGCAATTGAAACGATTCAAGAAGCACTTGCTGAATTAAAGGTGAAGCAAAGGGAAATAGAAGTAGAAAACGCTCAGCAACATGTTAGTAAGGATAAGAAAGAATATATTGAAACGGTAATGGAGGAAAAGCCAAAAGAAGAAATAGTTAAGATAAAAGAGCCTTTGCAAGAACGTGAGGTAAAACAAGTAGATATATCTGCTTTTAAACCAGAGCCATTTAATATTATTAAGTTTTGTCAAACGTGGTTACCACGTGTATTTGTCGGTATTATGTTGCTTGGAGTGATCTGGTTATTTAAAGCAGGGGTAGATGCTGGTTTATTAACACCAGCGATACGAATTGTGTTTGGTATCGCAGTATCTATCGGGTTGTATTATATAGGAGATATTCAAGTTAAAAGAGAGCGGCAAGCGTTAGGATTAGTATTAGCTGGAGGAAGTATTACCGGGATTGTTCTAACAACGTTTGCAGCACATTATTTATACGGATTTATTCCGGCAAGTGTCGCGTTTCTCTGTAATATTGCATGGGTTATTTTAGGCATTTATTTAGCGAAAAGATATCAATCGGAATATCTCACTATTTTCGTAGCGGTCGGAGCGTTCTTCGTACCATTTTTGTTAAATAGTACGACTCCTAATCCTTATATTTTCTTTGGATATGAGACAGTGTTAACACTTAGTTTATTATGGTATGCGTTGAAAAATCGTTATAAATATTTATATATGATTTCTTATGCTGTTGCTGCCATTGTCCTTTTCGTTTTCTTTGCTGTTATGTCAATGTTAGTAGAGAACTTGCAAATACAGTTAACGATTGTATATGGTTTGATTCATTTACTATTATTTTGGCATATGTTTACGGAGAGAAGTTTTATACCAGAACCGCGTTTGGCGATATTTAGTGCGAATGCAGTTTTCTTTATACTAGCTATTGCTAAAATACCTGATTTTACAACATGGGGATTGATTATTAGTGCAATTGTGCACGCTGCTATGTTTGTGCTTGAGTATAGGAAGAATAGACATTCTACATTTACAAATCTCTTATTTGGTTTCACAATGGGAGCATTTAGTTTAGCGATTTTATACGAGTATAGTTTAGTGAATGCAGCGATCGTACTATTATTACAAGGTTTCCTTGGAATGGTTACTTCTATTAAAGGAAAACAACAGATAAAATTGTATGTTAGTGCAACGATTTACGCGATTGGAATGATACAAACGATTTTTAGTCCGTTTGATCAATTTATTTCGGCAGGCTTTGTTGCTCATATTATTTTAATAGGAACATTCTATTATTGCATGAGACAAGCGAAAGAAGTGTTAGCGAGTTTTGGTAAGTATGTGTACTCTATAGCGCTCTACTGGTTAATGGTCATTGTATTTATTACAATCACTAGAATTGGTGAAGTTCTTTCTACAGATGGAAGTATAATTAGCGTATCTGTATCGTTATTATGGATGATATATGCGTTATTTGCAGTTTGGTTTGGCCGTTATAGACAGATGAATGAAATATTATATGCTGGATTAATCGTATTAGTAGTAACGGTAGGGAAGTTATTCCTACTTGACTTACCGGAGGTTTCGATGATGATTAGGGCAGTGTTATTCCTAATCGTCGGTAGTATAGGTATCGTTATTTCAAGAATGTTTTTCTCAAAAGAAGAGAAGTGAAAAGAAGGCAATCCATGTATGGATTGCCTTTTTCATTATTTTTTATTAATCGTTACAGTTTCATTATATTTCGCTGTTGTATTTTGACGTAGACGAAGCGTTGCTTGTCCAGTTGTATTTGAATCAATCTGTACATTTACAACTTTTTCAGCAGAGCCTAAGCTGTTTGTTGTGAAAGAGAATGCACTACTATATCCGAAAGCAGATGGCCAAGTGCCGTTTGTATTTTGAACTTTTGCTACTTGTGTTCCACCAGTAGTGAATATACCTAAAGAATAGTTGTTATAAGTTGTATTAGGTAGGAAGTTGTTTACTTGAATCTTCATTTGGAAAATTTCATTGTTTGGTAGAATGCTAGGGTGTGTAACGACGTAGTCGCTTGTTGTTACCGCACCGTTATAACCGTATGAACCTGGTTTAAAAGTATTTGTATTAAACCATTGATAACCTGCATTTGGTGCACTCCAAGGTTCAGGTTGTGGTTCTGTTGATAAGCTTGGCTGTTCAAATGTTTGTAGAGCTGTAGGTGAATCAAGTTGTAAACCATTTACTTGATCTAAACTTGTAAATGTCTCTTTATTCGATAACCAATTTACGATGTTTTCTAATAAAATCGCATCGTTTTCTTCTTTATAACCATCGTAAGTTTTCTTTGTTTGGCCAGAATCTTCACGAACGTACTTTGGCGTTGCATCTTCAACAGGAGAAGAGTCACCAATAAAGGCAGCTTTTCCAAGTCCTATTTTTGCAATTGCAGCATATGGGCCTTCTGCAATACCACCGCCATTATAAACGCCACTATCAACAGCGTTATTCCATTTTGATGGATTTTCTGGAAGGTAAACAAGTCCTTTTGCTAGTTTTGGGTTTGTAATTGCTAGAGTAGAACCAGCATGCATTGCTACAGAAGAAACACCTTTTGTAATTCCGAAAGATTGTTCAGGCGATACAATTGTTTTCGCTGAAACATCACCAAGTGCATTGTAGCGGAAGCGAATACCGAAGTTGTCAGATAGCCAATCAGAGCTTTCTACTCCTTGCATAGCTTGTGAATTTGCTTCTTCATTAGACATTCCTTTTGCTGGATTATCCCAAGCACCGCGTCTATATCCATTAAATACTTCAGAAGAGTCCCAGCGATTTTTATTACGATCCGCATTGTAATGATCGGCAATAAAGAAGATACTACCACCATTTTTTACATATTGTAACATAGCGTCCTGCTCAGATTTTTTGTAAGGAATATTAGCTTCTGGAACGATAAATACATTGTAACCATTTAGGTCTTCGTACGTAATAGGTGTTGATTTACGAAGTTCTTTTACGTGATATCCGTTTTTTGCAATGCCGTTTCCGAAGTCAGAAAAGCCGCCGTCAATAACCCAGTCAGCTGTCCCAGCAGTTTGACCGTGTGTATTATCGAATAATACTTTCTTCCCATTGTTTTGATTTACAACTTTTGCAGCAATTTCAGGAGCTGGGTCTACAGAGCTTTCGGCATAAGTAGACGGTATGAACGAGGTCCCTATACTTAGTGTAATTGCTGTTGCTAAAGAAAATGTAATCCATTTTTTATTCTTCATAGAAGAATCCCCCTAATAATAAATATATGTGCTTTAATAATGTAATTTATTTTTCTGTAAAAATAAAGACGGAAAACATAAAAAATATTAAAAGATTGTAAAAATACCGTGAATTTTGTTGAGAAATATTTATATAGATATAAAAACACCCCTTCCAAGTAATAAGGAAGGGGTGCTTTGCTTAACTAATTTTTGAGTTAGGTGTTTCATCAATCTTATGAAACCCTTTCATGTAATATACGATTGCTAAGCCGATAAGCCAAATTGGGCCGACAATCAATGCAATTCGTGTATCTTCTGAATACGCCATTATACCTAGTACTAATACAAGGAAAACGAGTGAGAAATATGAGCTTAATGGGTATAAAGGCATTTTATATGATAACTTTTGTTTATTTTGAGTAGGTAAGCTTTTACGGAATTTAATTTGAGCAACTAATATAATTCCCCAAGTCCAAATTGCGCCGAAAGTTGAAATGCTAGTAAGCCATGTAAATACCTTTGCAGGTACGAGATAGTTTAATATAACACCAATGAGTAAAACGATAGCAGTTGCTACAATTCCTTGGCTTGGAATGCCGTTTTTATTTAAACGACCAAATCTTTCAGGAGCTTTTTTCTGCTGAGCTAATGTAAATAGCATACGGCCTGTACTAAATAAACCACCGTTACAAGAAGAAAGAGCTGCTGTTAATACGACAAAGTTAATAATACCTGCTGCTTTTGCGATACCAATTTGCTGGAATGTTAATACGAATGGGCTTCCTTTCTCACCAAGTTCGTTCCATGGATAAATTGCCATCATAACGAATAGCGCTCCTACGTAGAACAGTAATATTCTCCAAAATACGTTATCAATTGCTTTTGCGAGTGTTTTCTTCGGATTTTGAGCTTCACCAGCTGTGACACCGATTAATTCAACGCCTAAATAAGCGAATAGTACCATCTGCATGGAGAGTAGTAACCCAGAAAAACCATTTGGGAACCAGCCACCATGTGACCAAAGGTTTGAAATACCAGTAGCGATACCACCGTTTCCGAATCCGAATAAAATAATACCAGCGCCGACTACTATCATACAGATAATTGTGACAATTTTAATGAGAGCAAACCAAAACTCAAGTTCTCCAAATACTTTTACTGATAAGAAGTTAAAAGCGCTCATTAACAATAGAGCAAGTAATGCCCAAGTCCAGCGCGGGATATCTGGGAACCAGTACTGCATGTAAATACCAGCTGCTGTAATTTCAGCCATACAAGTAACAACCCATAAGAACCAGTAATTCCAACCAGTAATATAACCAGCGAGTGGGCTGATATAATCATATGCATATTTACTAAAAGAACCGGCAACAGGTTGTTCAATTGCCATTTCCCCGAGAGCTCGCATAATGAAAAAAATAACGAGTCCGGCAATCATATAGCCTAGTAAAATAGAAGGACCGGCTAGTTTAATAGCGGAAGCGGATCCTAAAAATAGCCCAACACCAATAGCTGAGCCAAGTGACATTAAAGTAATATGTCGTTCTTTTAAACCACGATTTAAAGTTCCAGATTTGTTTGTGTGCTGCATAAGAAGAATCCCCCTTGTAGAGTGAACGATATTTGAATGCGTTTGTTAAATGTTTAACTATTTCAAATTATAAAACATTTCTATCTGTTATGCTACAAAAATAATCATAATGAACTGTACTACATCTGTACTTGTCAGACTTAAACTTAAAATTCGAACTATTAGGGAATATATTGACTCTTCTTTTTATTGATTGTTAAGATTAAGTATTATATTTTCTCACATACTAGTAAGAAAAGAATGTGTGATAATAATTCAGGTGTAGGAAGGGTACATAAGCATGTTTCAATTACAAAAATATAACACTTCTGTGAAGCAAGAGTTTTTAGCTGGCATCACAACTTTTTTTACATTTGCGTATATTCTTGTCATCAATCCAAAAATATTATCTGATGCAGGTGTACCATTTGACCAAGCGTTTACAGCAACAATTATTGCCACCGTTGTTGGAACAGTAGGTATGGCAATTTTCGCGAATTACCCGATTGTTATTGCTCCAGCTATGGGAATGAATGCATATTTTGCTTATTCTGTTGTACAGAAGGCAGAAGGGATTACATATGTAGTTGCCTTTTCAGCTGTATTTGTAACGGGGATTATTTTTCTTTTATTATCTTTTACTTCGTTTAGGCAAAAGTTAATTTTAGCAATTCCTGATAGTTTAAAGCATGCAATTGCAGGTGGAATTGGACTATTTATTGCTTTTATTGGATTGCGCCTTTCTGGAATTATCGTAGATCATCCGTCTAATTTAGTTACGATTGGTGATTTTCATTCTCCAGCTGTTATTTTAACTTTAATTGGTTTAATATTAGCGGCGGTATTAATGGCATTACGTGTGAGTGGTGCATTATTTATTAGTATGATTGTGACAGGAATTATCGCCTTCTTTACAGGGCAATTGAAGTTTGCTGATAAAATTGTGGCGATGCCTCATTTGCCAGAGGGTATTATCGTTTCAAACCCAACCAATGCATTTTCAGATGTAATTGAATACGGATTATATGGTGTTGTATTTTCATTTTTACTTGTACTTTTATTCGATACAACAGGTGCATTACTTGGTTTAATTAAACAAGCAGGTTTAATTACAGACAATACAGAGAAGCGTTTTGGTAAAGCGTTTATTGCAGATGCAATTGGAGGGACTACAGGTTCTATCTTTGGAACAAGCCCAACAGCAGCGACGATTGAATCGTCAGCAGGTATTGCTGCAGGTGGGAAAACTGGATTAACAGGGATTGTAGTTGTTGGTCTAACAATTATAACGGCATTTTTCAGTCCTGTTATTGCTTCTTTATCAAGTGTGGCCGCTATTACAGCTCCTTCATTAATTATAGTAGGTAGTTTAATGGCACAAAGCATTCGAGATATTAATTGGAATGAATTTGAAGATGCGTTACCAGCATTTTTGATTTTTATAGGTATTCCGTTAACATCTAGTATTGCAAATGGAATCGCAATTGGGTTTTTAGTATATCCAGTTTTGAAAATTGTGAAGGGTAAAGGAAAGGAAGTACATCCATTACTATACTTATTTACAATTTTATTTGGATGTCATTTATTCTTATAATATAGATATAGGAGAGGGAGCTTCTTATGAGAGGCTCCTTTTTTGTGTATAATAAAGTGAGACTATAGGCAGTAGGGAGGATCCCCACTGTGTATTAGCCCGCACTAATTGGAATAAGGTGAAAACTTAATTGGTTTTGTAAAATATAAATCACTTAAAGGAATATATATGTTACAATAAAGGTAGAGGAGGAACATGAATGGCTGTAAGTAAAATAAAAGTCGCGCGTGTTCAGTTAGATTTAACACAGCAACAATTAGCAGAAAAAGTAGGCGTTACAAGGCAAACGATTAGTTTAATTGAGAAGGGGAAATACAATCCATCTTTAGATTTATGTTTGAAAATTTGTTATGCAGTAGATAAAACGTTGAATGAGTTGTTTTGGGAGGAAAAGGAGTGATAGGATGAAAATCGTGAAAGATGAACGTTTAATGATTGAAGGGTTAAAACATATTAGATGGGCTTTCATCTTACAAAATATCGTCATACTAGCTATCATCTTTTACCGCTATGTCTTGCAAGAGGCAGGATATGAAAGTGTTTCGGATTTATTAATGATATTTATTGGCGGGATCGTAGTTATTAACTTCTTAAATTTAAAACATTCTGTAGAGGTATATGAGCACACAGGCGGAGTGTCACGTAGCTATTTCATGAAATTATTATTAATTCCAGTAGGTATTATTATTGGGATATTAGCTGTTTGTATCATTGTAACACCAGATATCTCGATAAAAGAAATAAATATAACAGCACTTATTATGTTTGCTTGTTTTTTAGTTCCTAGTTTATTTATCTACATATATATGAAAAAGATAAAAAGTGAAGATTGAAATATAAGAAAAGCTTTCCCGTATTGAGGAAAGCTTTTCTTATATCTTTTTATACAAAACTTTATGAAGGCCAATCGGTTCAATTTCAAAGATTTCACCATGCTCTTGAAAGTCTAATCGCTTGTAATAGTCAGTTACAGTAATACGGCTATTACACCATAGAATGTTTGCTTTCCGTTCTTTTAAAATTTGTTCTGCCTTCTGAATTAAGGAGCTTCCAGCTCTTTTGTTCCGAAAGTTAGGTAATGTTGCCATTCCTCGTAGTCTATAATGGATACCATTTTGCAAATCAGGATATATTTCTTTTGAGAAGGAAGCGATGCTAATTAACTCATCGTTTATAAAGGCACCTAAGTGGAATGTGTCTTTTTCGTAGTCAGAAGAGTATTTACAGTCTGCTAGGGACTGATTGGGACGCAACACCGCTTGGCGTAATAAGTGTGTCTCGGATGCATCAATATACTGCACAGTAATCATATTATCATCCTTTCTTATAAACCTTTTTCTATAAGTTGTATAAAGAAGTATGCAGGTGCAGCGAGAAGGCCGAGTATACTAGCGGTTCCTAGAAGGAGTGAAAGAAAAAGGCATGAGTATTTAACTCCATTTGATTTTTTCCAACCATAGCTGCAAATTTCAATGCTAACACCGATGAGAATAATGGCGACGAGTACTTCTGCTAATAATAAGAGAGCTAAAGTTACAATAGACATAATGTAATCCATCCTCATAATATGTGATAGTAACATTTTACCATATAAAAATTAAAAAATGCCCCTCAATTATGTGGGGGGCATTTTTTTACTCTAATATGTTTTTTAGTGTATCGATATGCTCTTTCGAACCTGTTACAAGTAATGTATCACCGTGTTGTAGTCTTGTATCACCATGTGGTATTAATGCTTTATTAACGCGGTAGATTTGAATGACAAGTACATCACCTAAAAACGGGAGGCGGCGAAGCGCAATGCCGTTATATTTATTGCTGCGCAGTTCAACTTCGCGTACTGTTTCGTTTGCTGTTGTAATTAAGCGAACGAGACTAGGTTTATCAATAAGTGCACGTAATAAAATACGTGTAGAGTTAATTGTTGAGAATACAGCGATATGTTCTTGCGTTGCTTTTTCTTGTAGAAGTGGATCTTCTACACTTGCAATAACATGTTCAACACCTAGCTCTTTTGCATGTTCTGCCAATAATAAGTTTTGTTCATCATCGCTTGTTGCAACAACGACGCGATCTGCATCAAATGCTGTTTGTTCAGTTAATGATGCAATTGTGATGTCATCTAATTTCACGATAGGAAAGTCATGTGATTTCGCTTCTTCATCATTTATTTTGTTTTGACGCATCATATATAGCGTTACGTCATAATCTTCTCGTTTTAAATCTAGTGATAACGGAAGGGTAATTCTGCTCGCGCCAATAATAGCTACTTTTGGTTTTGGTGTTTCTACTTTTGGGAACATTTTTTTAAATAATATAGGTGCAAAAATACAAGTAATAACTGCGCTTAAAATAAGAGAGGCAGATAAACTTGGACTGATAATCCCCAGTTTTTCACCAATTTGTGCAGCCGCAATAACTAAAGAAAGTGTCGATGTTAATAAAATTGCACTTCCAAGTACGATATTACGTGGATACCATTTTCGTAAGACGAGTGATGGTAAGAGTTTTGAAATAAAGAGTCCTACAATTAAGATTGGGATCATTAGCATGCTAGAAGGCTCTTTAAAAATAGACCATACCTCTAGATTTACACCAACCATTACGAAGAAAATAGGGATGAAGAAACCATAGCCGATGGAATCAAGTTTTTCAACCATATCTTCATTTGGTGATAATAACGATACAAGTACGCCTGCTAAGAAGGCACCTAAAATATTTTCTGCTCCAACAGATTCCGATAAACCAACTAAGATTAAAATGAGTGCAAAAACAGCCCGTGTATCAATTTGTACACTACCAGCTTTTAAACTATCTAAGTATGGAATGTTTTTAAAGCGTTTTGCAATAAAGTAAATGACAATACCGGCACCGAATAGAAGAAGTAAGAGCCACATACTTTGGCCGCTTTCGGAATTTAATCCGACGAAAACAGCGAGTAAAATCATTGTAACTAAGTCTGCAATAACAGCAACTAATAAAATGATTTGTCCGATTGCAGTTTTTCCTAGGTTGTTCTCTTTTAATGTTGGTACAACAACCCCTAAAGAAATAGTTGAAATAATTAAAGTCATGAACATTGCATTATCTACGAATCCTAGCCATACGAATAGTAATGATAGGGCATAAGATAAGATGAAAATAAATAAGAAGATAATGCTTGCTGCTTGAAATGTATTTGGCTCGTTTGTCGTATTTTTTTTCCCTTTTTGTTTAAAGATAGAAAAATCAATTTCTAAACCGCTTAAGAACATGAGGAAGATAAATCCTAATGTTGATAAAACTTGAAGCCATATATCTGGCTCAATAATATTAAACCCACTTTTACCTACAAAGATTCCTGCAATAATTTCTGCAACGACAACAGGAAGTGCTTTTAATTTAAAGCGTTGTAACAAAAGGGGAACGAAAAACGCGATTGCAACGACAACCATAAGTGATAGAACAGAAGTATGATGTTCCATTGCGTTCTCTCCCTTCAAATAAATATAGTACCTATTTAGCCATATAATAGGTAGAAAAGCAACGCATATGGATTCGATTTCATAAAGAAAGACTTTTCTTAACATTTGTCATAATAAGTATATTTTTCATGATTCTGTTGTTAATTCCGTAATGTGGATGTAATAGGGGAGGGGATAAAAAAAGACTGCTGAGGAATCTCAGCAGTCTTTTTCATGTACATTACATTGAGAAGAAGATCCATACAGTTAAACCAACTGTTGCAGTTGCAACGAAGAAACTGTATATCATTGTAAGAATTTGAACTCTTCCTTCTCCTTCTTTTAAATGCATGAACATAATTAATTGTAACAATGCTTGCGCAACAGCCATGATGATAATAGTTGTTAAGACTGTTGAAAGTGGCAATGTTGTGTAAAGTGCCACGTATAACGCTAGAAACGTTAATGCAAGCGATAAAATAAATCCGAAAACGTGTGACCAAGGGAATCCGCTATGCGCATGCCCATTTGCTTGATTGTTGTTTTGAGCCATTTACGCCACCATCCCGTTCAAGTAAACTAGTGTGTAAATGAAGACCCAAACAAGGTCAAGGAAATGCCAGTATAAGCTGATAATGAATACTTTACGAGCTGTAACTGGTGTTAGACCTCGTTTTAAAATTTGGATAATAACACAAATTGCCCAAATGATACCGCCTGTTACGTGGGCTCCATGCGTTCCAAGAAGAACGAAGAATGCAGATAGGAAAGCACTTGTTTGAATTGTTGCGCCTTCACCAATATACATAATGAACTCTTCAATCTCGAAGAATAGGAAACCTGCACCTAAAAGTAATGTAAGGACGAACCATCCAAGCATCGCTTTTTGGTTGTGCTTACGCATTTCGTGAATTACGATACCACATGTGAAACTACTTGTTAAAAGTAGTAATGTTTGAATTAAAAGCGTTTTAAGTTCAAACAGTTGCGCTGGAGTTGGGCCATCTGCCGTACGACCAGCAAGGACTAGATAAGAGGCGAAAAGTGTTGCGAACAGCATAATTTCAGCCCCAAGAAAAATCCAGAATCCTAGGATATTCAATCTGCTTTGTTCGGATTGATATTCCAAAGGTAAGCTTTTATCTAAAGCCGCCATGTCATTTCACCTCTCATGCTATATGTTCTGTTTCTTTAATTTCATCAACACTTACGTAGTAACCATCGTCATAATCGAATGAACGATAGATTAAGCAAGCTAAAATACCAATACCACCGATTGCTGCAAGCCAGAACCAGCTAAATACTAATGCGAAACCTGCAAGACCGAAGAATAAAGACGCAATAATAGGCACACCAGAGTTACTTGGCATGTGAATTGGTTTGATATCTTCTGCTGCTGGTGTAACTGTTTCTCCGCGTTTTTTCATGTACCAGAAAGCATCAGCTTCTTTAATTTCAGGAAGCTTTGCGAAGTTGTAATGTTGTACAGGAGATTGAGTTGCCCATTCAAGTGTACGACCATCCCATGGATCTCCAGTTGTGTCACGTTCACCGTGACGTGCACTCCAAATTACGTTGTAGCAAAGAAGTAGGAAGCCAATACCCATCATTACCGCACCAACAGATGCGATTTGGTTTAGCCATCCCCATCCAAGACTTTCAGAGTAAGTGTACATACGACGAGTCATACCGTCTAAACCTAAGAAGTACATTGGGAAGAAACAGATGTTAAATCCGCTCATAAAGATCCAGAATGTCCATTTACCTAGGCGTTCATTTAACATATGACCAGTCATTTTTGGATACCAGAATGTGAATCCAGCAAGCATAGCGAATACTGTACCTGCGATTAATACGTAGTGGAAGTGAGCAATTAGGAAGTAGCTGTTATGGTATTGATAATCAGCTGCTGCCATTCCAAGCATAACCCCTGTAACCCCACCGACTACGAAGTTTGGAATAAATGCCAATGACCAAAGCATTGGAACTGTAAAACGAATACGTCCTTTATACAGTGTAAACAACCAGTTAAAGATCTTAACCCCGGTTGGAATCGAAATCGCCATTGTCGAAATCGAGAAGAATGAGTTAACCGCTGGACCTGCACCCATCGTGAAGAAGTGGTGAAGCCATACGACGAAACTTAGTAAAGAAATTGCAACCATTGAGTATACCATCGCACTGTAACCGAATAGACGCTTACGTGAGAATGTACTAATGATTTCAGAGAAAATACCGAATGCCGGTAAAATAACGATATATACTTCAGGGTGACCCCATACCCAGAACAGGTTGGCCCATAACATCGGCATACCGCCGCTCGCCATCGTAAAGAAGTGAGCATCGAATAGACGGTCAAATGTCATTAATGCAAGAGCAACTGTTAATACTGGGAAAGCGAAAATAATGATAATTGTTGTAATTAAGATTGACCAAGTAAACATTGGCATTCTCATTAAAGTCATACCAGGTGTACGCATTTTTAAGATAGTAACAAGGAAGTTAATACCGGTCATTAGCGTACCGAGACCTGAAATCTGTAATGCAATTGCGTAGTAGTTATTTCCTACGCCTGAAGTAAACTCTGTACCTGCCATTGGGAAGTAAGAAGTCCACCCAGCGTCTGGAGAACCACCGATTACGAAAGCGATGTTGAATAACATTGCTCCGACAAAGAATAACCAGAAACTTAAAGCATTTAAGAACGGATATGCAACGTCACGAGCACCAATTTGTAATGGTACTACAAGGTTCATTAATCCCATAACGAATGGCATTGCCATGAAAAGAATCATTACTGTACCATGCGTTGTAAAGATTCCGTTATAGTGTTCAGCGTTTAAATAAGTTGTTTCTGGGAATGTTAACTGTGCACGGATCATTAAACCATCCATACCACCGCGGAATAACATGATAACCGCAGAAATAATATACATGGCTCCGATTTTTTTATGGTCAACAGTTGTCAACCATTCGTCCCAAAGCCATTTCCATTTTTTATACTTTGTTAGTACGAAAATGATTGCTAATGTCACAAGAACGATAGAAGCGTCTGCACCGTAAATAATCGGGTCACCTGTGACAAAGAATTCATCAAGCTTCACTGTGTTCACTCCAATCTGTTGGAATAATAGCTATTATTTTTTGTTTTTGTAGTAGTTGTAATCACAATATTCAAGTGATTTTGGATCTACATAACTTAAGTGGTGACTAGAGAACGTCATGCGTCCAACTACACCAGGTTTAATAATTTCGTTGTACTTCTCTTCGGTTAACTTATCAGCCTTTTCTTGTACTTCTTTAACCCACTTGTCATATTTCTCTTTAGTTTTTGCTTCAACTTCGAACTCCATGTGTGTGAATCCTTCACCAGAGAAGTTCGCACTACGGCCTAGGTAAGAACCTGGCTTATCAGCTTGTAAATAAAGATCCATAATCATGCCATCCATTGTGTACTTCATACCACCAAGTTCTGGTACCCAGAAAGCATTCATTGGGCCGACAGAAGTCAGTTTGAATTGAATTGGTACACCAGCTGGGATATTTAAATAGTTAACGGTTTCAATTTTTTCCTCTGGGTAACTGAATAACCATTTCCAGTTTGCAGATGTAACATAAATTTCAACTGGTTTAATATGTTTGGACTCTTTCGGAACCTCTTCCGAAGCATAAGTTGCTTTTACTGTTGGAATCGATAATGCGATAACGATAATAACAGGAACAAGCGTCCAAATAATTTCTAGTAATGTGTTACCGTGTTGTTCAGGTGGCTCATAGTCCATATTCTCTGGTTTTTCACGATAACGAATCAAGATGACTGTAAACAGAATGAATACAATTGCGATAATTAATGACATAAGCAAGAATGACCAAACAATTAAATCATACTGTGCTTTTGCAACAGGTCCTTGCGGATTTAATACTGCGAGTTTTTTATCACAGCCACCGAGGAACAGAAGTAATGATAACGGAAGAAGCGAAGCCAACTTCCAAAACGCTTTCTTTAGTTGCACGATTGAAAATCTCCTTTCTCCTTGGATTGAAACTATGCCAATAAAACAATATAAACCTATTAATTTATAGAAGGCAATAGTTTTTGATATATTGTTAAAAAATAGACACAAATGCACACTTTTTAAGGTGAATATCATTTGTAACTTGATTACATTGTAAACTATTTTCCAGAGAAAAACGTGATTGTGAAAATTTTAAGATAAATAAAGTTATACCAGGATATCCAAGAAATAGAAAAAAGCTATCTTATCATAAGAAAGATAGCTGAATATTTTGTATATTTAGTTTATTTTTTGTGTGATAGTTCGTGGCTGTTCAAGTGTGACAATTTTTTTATATTTAAATTGGTATAAAATGTAACAAATAATCATAAATGGAATGCCACAATAAAGAGCAATTCTTTGATCTGGAATGAAAGCCAAACTAACAAATGTAATGAAATTGAGTAAGAACGCCACGATTGGAACTAGCGGATAGAGCGGTGTACGATATTTTAAATCATTTATGTCGCCACCATTTTTTACGAAATTTCTACGGAAGAAAAACTGTGAAGCGGCAATTGACATCCAAACGACAACGGCAGCCATTGCTGCAATAGATGTTAAAACTAGAAAGACAGTATCTGCCGCAAATACACTTGTTAATAAGGAAAGGCTAGCAAAAATCAGACTGAAAATTAATGCATTTAGCGGTACACCTTTTTTAGTTAATTTCGTAAATGCTGGGCTTGCCATTCCTTGTTTTGCCATCGCCCACAGCATACGAGAATTTGCGTATAGACCAGAGTTAGCAACGGATAATACAGCTGTAATAATAACAAAGTTCATAATGTCTGCTGCATATGGGACACCGGCTACATCAAAAACAAGTACAAACGGACTTTCGACTAGATTAGCCTCTTGCCATGGGAGTAAACCTACAACAACTGATATCGCTAAGACGAAGAAGAAGAGAGTTCGCCAAATTGTATTTTTGATCGCTTTTGGAATTGTTTTTTCAGGATTTTCACTTTCTCCTGAAGCGATTCCGATTAATTCTGTTCCTTGGAAGGAGTAATTTACTGTAATCATCGTAAGAAGAACAGCTAATGCACCGTTTGGAAATAGCCCGCCATTTTCAGTGAAATTATGAAGCATCGGAGCTGGCTTTCCGTTAAAGTCTAGTAAACCGAACATAACAGCGCCACCAAGTACGATGAAAATAACAATTGTTGCAACTTTTACACTTGCGAACCAAAACTCTGCTTCTGCATATGCTTTTGCTGATAAAGCGTTTACGAGGAAGAGCGCTGCTGCAAATGTAACGCACCAAATCCATGAAGAAACGTCTGGAAACCAGCGTTTCATTAAAATACTTACAGTTGTTAACTCTACGCCAACTGTAACAGCCCAATTTAACCAATACATCCAACCGACAACAAATCCAAAACCAGGTGAAATGAATTTGCTTGCATAGCTTTGGAATGAACCTGCTTCTGGCATAGCAACAGATAATTCACCAAGACATAACATCGTTAAATACATAACAAATCCACCGACTAAAAATGCAAGAATAGCGCCACCAGGTCCGGCATTATGGACGATTTGACCAGATCCCATAAATAGCCCGGTTCCGATAACACCACCGAGTGCAATCATAAATAGGTGTCTACTTTTCATTGTTCGTTTTAAATTTGTTTGTTCAATTTGTTGATTCATATGCCCCTCACCCCGTATTTTCTTGAATGTGTGAACTTCATTTTATTCTGAGTTTTTAATCATTAGTGGGGGATGCAACACACACTCGGTTTATTTGCTATGAAATGAATGGAGTATGTAAAAAATGAACTATGACTAAATACTCTAAGAATGTTTGTTAACATGGTGATATCTTCACCATGTTAACAATTTTGATTTTAGCAAAAAATTTTGGAAATGTATATTTATTTTTCTTTTTATTAAAAATAATTAGAATTTTTATAATTAATTCTATGAGCGATAATTCACATGATCTTTCTAGTAAACTAGTAAGAAGAAGGGTACAATGATAAGAGTTGTGTCTGTAAAATAATAATTAATGGAGTTTTGTTTATAATGAAAAAGTTAAAATATCTTTTTGTTTTTGGTATTATACTTGCTGCTGCATTTTTTATAGGGAAAGATAAAATCATGCAAAAGGCGCAAGTTTTACGCTTAGAGTTTCTATCTGAAATGAAAGAAGCAGCTATGATTGAAGATGTTCCGTTTATTAAACAATTACCAGAATTACCTCGAGGATGTGAAGTGACAAGTTTAGCTATGTTGCTGCAATATAAAGGTGTACAAGTAGATAAGATGCAACTTGCTAGCGAAATTTATCGTGTTCCATTTGAACAAAATGGTTTGCGTGGAAATCCTTACGAGGGGTTTGTAGGAAATATTTATACAAAGGCAAAGCCTGGATATGGTGTATACAATAAACCAATCTTTGATTTAGCAGAAAAATATGTTCCTGAAAAAGTAATTAATTTAACAGGTAGAGACATGCAAGATATATATAAAGTAATTAGTTCTGGCTCCCCGGTATGGGTCATTATTAATACGACGTTTAAGCCGCTAGCTGAAAGTAGTTTTGAAACATGGAATACGAGTTCAGGCGAAGTGAAAATTACATATTATGAGCATAGTGCAGTAGTAATTGGATATGATCAAAACTTTGTATATGTAAATGATCCTCTGAAAAATAATCCACGTTTGGCTGTTCCACGAGCAGAATTTGAGAAAGCTTGGGAGCAAATGGGAAAACAAGCGATTACTATTTTATAATAAAGAAAAAGTCATCTTTTGGATGGCTTTTTCTTTTTGGTTTATCATATTTGAAAATTCAGAAGATTCTTTTAAAAGTTAACAATTCACGTTATAATAACATTTAACTTGGTGAAGAAGGAGTGAAGGGGTATGGATGTTGCAAAGGAACTTGTTTTGTCAAAAAATCAGTTAGTTGAGTGGAGAAGGCATTTTCATAAGTATCCAGAGTTATCTTTTCAAGAAGAAAAAACATCGCAGTTTGTGTTCGATATACTTCGGAAATGCCCATATTTAGAAGTGTCACGGCCGACTAAATATAGTGTGATGGCAAAGTTAGTAGGTAAACAGCCGGGCAAAACAGTTGCGGTTCGAGCCGATATGGATGCTCTTCCTATTCATGAAGAAAATGAGTTTGATTTTATTTCTACATATAAAGGTGTGATGCATGCGTGTGGTCATGATGGACATATAGCGATATTACTTGGGGTTGTATATAAGTTAGTAGAAGCAAGAGAGAAGATTAAAGGGGAGATTCGTTTTCTATTCCAACATGCTGAAGAAAATTTTCCTGGTGGTGCAGAGGAGATGATTGCGGCAGGTGTAATGGAAGGTGTGGATTATATCATTGGTGCTCACCTTTGGGCGTCGTTAGAGGTTGGGAAAATAGGCGTTATTTATGGTCCTGCAATGGCTGCACCGGATGTTTTTAAAATTAGGATAGAGGGAAAAGGTGGACATGCTGGAATCCCTCATGAAACGGTGGATAGTATCGCAATCGGTACACAAGTCGTTTCGCAACTTCAGCAAATTGTATCTCGCCTCACGAATCCATTAGATTCTCTCGTAATATCCGTTACTCAATTTCATGCGGGGACAACTCATAATGTAATACCAGAGCAAGCGGAGATTGAAGGGACAGTGAGAAGTTTAAGACATGAGTTACGAGGTGAAACAGAGAAGAAGATTGAGCGGATTGTGAAGCATATTACGGAATCTTACGGAGCGAAATATACGTTTTCTTATGAATATGGATATCGACCAGTTGTAAATAATTATGAAGTTACAGAGCTTATTGAACAAACGGCATTACAACTTTATGGAAGAGATAGAGTTGTTCGTTTGCAGCCGACGATGGCTGGAGAAGATTTTTCAGCGTTTTTACAAAAGGCACCAGGGACATTCTTTTTTATCGGAGCGGGAAATAAAGAGAAAGGTATTATATATCCTCATCATCATCCTCGTTTTACAATTGATGAAGATGCATTACCGATTGGAGTGGAAGTCTTTGTATCAGCCATTATGAATTTTATAAGTAAAGGAGAATGAGATGAAGAAAATACACATCTTAGCGCTTATTCCAGTACTTTGTTTAGTAGTTGGGCCAATATTTGCGAATTCAGTTACTCCTTACGTATTAGGGATGCCATTTTTATTATTTTGGGTATTATTATCAGTGTTTATTACATCTCTTTGTATGGGGCTTGTGTACGTGTTTGATCCTGCTAATAAGGAGGATGTAAAATGACTGCATTACTTATTATTATTTTATTTTTGTTTCTCGCACTATTTTTAGGGATTCGGGCACAACATGGAAAAGATATGAATTTAGAGCAATGGTCAGTTGGGGGAAGAGGATTTGGCACTATTTTTGTTTTTCTCCTGATGGCAGGTGAGATTTATACGACATTTACATTTTTAGGGGGAAGCGGCTGGGCGTATAGTAAAGGAGCGCCTACCTTTTATATTTTGGGATATGGTGCTTTAGCTTATCTTTTATCGTATTTTTTATTACCACCAATTTGGAAGTATGCGAAAGAGCATAACCTTGTTTCGCAGTCGGATTTTTTTGCGAAGAAATATAGAAGTAAAGCGCTTGGACTTATTGTTTCAGTTGTTGGTGTTGTTTCCATCATCCCATATCTTGTTTTACAGTTAAAGGGACTGGGGATTATCGTTTCAGAAGCTTCTTACGGAAGGGTGTCACCTGTTGTTGCAGTATGGATTGGTGCTATTGTTATAACTATATATGTAATGGTTTCAGGTATACACGGTTCGGCTTGGACGGCTGCTTTGAAGGATATTATGATACTGTTTATCGTTATGTTTTTAGGTATATATTTACCGTATCATTATTATGGAGGATTTCAGCCTATGTTTGAGGCTGTAGAAGCAGCGAAGCCGGGATTTTTATCTTTACCTGAAGAAGGAATGAGTATTTCTTGGTTTGTTTCTACTATTATATTAACGGCCCTAGGTTTTTATATGTGGCCTCATACATTTGCTTCTGCTTTTTCTGCAAAAAATGAAAAAGTATTTCGTAAAAATGCAGCAATTATGCCATTGTATTCTTTAGTGTTACTTTTCGTATTTTTTGCAGGGTTTGCTGCTATATTGCAAGTTCCTGGGTTAAAGGGAGCGGATGTGGATCTTTCGTTATTCCGTCTTGCTTTACAAACTTTTGATCCTTGGTTTATTGGAATTATTGGTAGTGCGGGAGTATTAACGGCGTTAGTTCCAGGCTCTATGCTTGTTATGGCGGCTTCTACACTGTTAGCGAAAAATATTTATCGAACGATGGTTCCATCTGCTTCAGATAGACAAGTTGCTAAAGCTGCAAAGTTATTTGTACCTGTAGTAACGCTCGTAGCAGTTTTATTTACATTTAAAGGAGGAGAAACAATAGGAGCCCTTCTGTTAATGGGATACAGTATCGTTACACAACTTTTCCCTGCACTTGTTTGTAGTTTGTTTCCACGCCAGGTTATTACGAAGCAAGGAGCGATTGCAGGAATGGGAATGGGGTTATTAGTTGTTGCATATATCACTTTATCGGGCTCTAATATAGCTACGATGTTTCCGAGTTTTCCGCAGTCTATAAAAGATTTAAATGTAGGTATAGTCGCATTGTTAATTAATATGATTGTGATGTTTGTAGTTAGTGGATTTACAAAAAGTGTATCTATAAAGAAAAACAGCATAATAGTAGAAAAGTAATTCGTTTATTAGAGCTATCTTTGAAAAGAGATAGCTCTTTTTTGTATATATTTTCTTCTATTAGCGGAATCTAACTAAAAACTTGTTGAAAAGGAAGTTAGGTGGGGAAATTGTTAGAGCTTGAAGGTAACTTATTTGAAGTTATGAAAGAAATTAGGGATGAGTTAGGTTCACCTAATGATTTAACAATTAGAGAAGTTGCTCTTGCTGGGAGTTTTACACGTTGTGCGGTTGTGTTTTTATGTGGATTAACAGACAAGGATAATGTTTATAAATATGTCGTTCGTACGCTGCAATACGAAGAAATTCCAAGTGAGGAAGCCGTTGTTCAAACGTTATTGGATCGTTTTATTTCTATCGCAGAAGTGGGTGTAAAGACGAAGTTTCCAGACATTATGAATGCGATTTTAGCGGGAGATACAGTTATATTAATTGATAATATTCAAACTGCTATCGTTATTAATAGTAGGGCTTGGGAAAAAAGAAGTTTAGAACCACCAGTAACTGAAGATTTAATACGTGGACCGAGGATCGGATTAAATGAAGATATTAATGTGAATAAAATGTTAATCCGACGTAGTTTACGTGACCCAAAGCTGAGATTTCAATCTTATATTATAGGGAAGAGATCCCAAAAAGAAGTAACTTTAGTATATGTAGAAGACGTTATTAATCCTTACATTGTAAAAGAGTTAGATCGGCGTCTTCAATCAATAGTGACAGATGTCGTTTTTGAGACGGGAACGATTGAGCAATTAATTCAAGATAATAATTTGTCACCGTTTCCACAATTTTTGAACACAGAAAGGCCTGATAATATTGTGGCCTCATTAATGAAAGGTAAGGCGGCTATTTTAGTGGATGGATCACCGTTTGCTCTCATTGCGCCATTAGTATTTGTTGATATTTTTCAATCTGTGGAAGATCATTATGAGCGTTGGGTAATTGGGACTTTATTAAGAATTTTGCGGATGGGTTCTGGTATAATTGCGATTTTAATGCCAGCGATGTATGTAGCGCTCGTCTCATATCATCAAGGACTTATTCCTTCTAAATTGGCTTATTCAATTGCTGGAGCAAGAGAAGGGGTTCCGTTTCCTGCATATATTGAAACGTTAATGATGGCATTAACGATGGAGCTAATACGAGAAGCAGGAATTAGGTTGCCGAAACCGATGGGGCAAACAATTGGGATTGTAGGTGGTCTTGTAATTGGAGAAGCAGCGGTGAACGCAGGAATTGTAAATCCGTTTTTAGTTATCATTATTGCGGTTACAGCTATCGCTACCTTTTCTCTCCCTGTATATAGCATTACGATCACGTTTCGTATTTTACTTTTCGTCTTTGTGTTAGCAGCAACTGCTTTTGGGTTGTATGGAATCATTCTAGCTCTTATTGCGCTTGCTGTTCATATTACAAATTTAACAAGTGTTGGTGTACCGTATACAACTCCAATTGCTCCTGCATTTTATAAAGATTGGAAAGAAGAGTTTATTCGCATGCCAAAATCAATGTTGAAAGATCGACCAGAATATTTACAAACGAAAGATTCTACAATACGTCCAAAGGAGCGAAAATAATTGAAACCATTTGAGTATGGCGATGAAGAGATTGGATCTCGGGAAATTGGGTTTGCAGTATCGTCGACCATCATTGGCATAGGGGCATTGTCTATGCCAAGAGATATCGCTAACCAAACTTTATTTTCGGACGGTTGGATTATTTTACTTTTGGGTGGATTGGTATGTGCAGTTTTAGGCTGGTTTGTAACGAGGGTAGCTATCTTATTTCCGAAACAAAACTTTGTTCAATATACAAGTGCACATTTGACAAAGCCTGTTGCATACACAATTAGTAGTATTTTAGTATTAACGTTTGCTGCTTTGACAGCATATGAATCGCGAATGATTTCAATTATTTCTCAAACGTATTTATTTAGTGAGACACCGATACAACTACTGTCTTTCTTCTTCTTACTAGTTGTTATTTACGGAATAGCAGGATCAAGAGCAGCCTTATTAAGGTTAAATGTTCTATTTTTACCTATTGTTTTAATTGCGATAATGCTTCTTTCTTTATTAAATATAAATTTAATGGAAATAAACAATTTATTTCCAGCTTTTCAAACGGAAGTAAGTCAATACGCTGTTGGGGTTAAAAATTCTATATTCACATTTATTGGATTTGAGGTAGCTCTGTTTTATGCTGTGTTATTGAATGATAAGACAGCGAAAAAGGCACCAATGGCAGTTGCAAAAGCCGTGATAGTAAATGTGCTCTCATACATTTTAATTTATGTAACTTGTATTAGTGTTTTTACGTATATGACAACTCGTGGATTGACATATCCAACGATTGAATTAGGGAAAGAAATTGAGATTGGTGGAGGTTTTTTAGAAAGGTTTGATGCGATTTTTTTTACGACTTGGATTATTACTATTTATAATACTACAGCAATGTACTATGACGTCGCATCTTTATTGTTTTGTGCCATGTTTCCGAAAGTGAAGAAACATATTTTTATTTTCGGAAGCGCGCCTATAATTTTTATGCTGAATATGCTTCCTGGCAATTTAGATACGTTATCAAGTTACGGAACGTATTTAGCCTGGATAGATATGGGGTTTGTCGTGTTAGCTCCTTTGTTAGTTTTTATTGTATATAAAATAAAAAGAAGGAATGGTAGAAATGAAAAACCTTCTTAAAATTATAATGGTTATGATTTTAGCTGGATTTATAAGTGGGTGTTCTGAACTAGAAGAAATAGAAGAAAGAGGATTTGTAGTAGGCGCAGCTTACGATATTGTGAAGAAAAAGAAAACAAATCCGATTATAAAAGGGACGTATCAGATGGTACTTCCCAGTAAGTTAGCACAACAAGGTGGACAGGGGGATGGAGATAGTGAAAATTATATTAATGTGAGTGCAAAAGCAGATAGTGTCTTTGAGCAAATCCGAATTATTGCTAAAAAAATTAGTCGAACATTATTTTTTCCACATATACAAGTGATTATTTTTTCGGAAGAATTACTGGCGAATCCGTATGTTTTGCAAAATACGTTAGATGTATATATTCGTGATCATGAAATGAGAAGAAATATTCGTTTGTTTGTTTCAAAGAAAAATGCAGAATCTATTTTAAAACAGAGTGCAAAACCTGAAAATTTACCGGCGCAGTATATTGATATGTTAGCTGAACATCCTCCGAAAAACGCTCAAATGATTGAGGCGGCGAGAATTGGTGAAGTGCAGGGGAAAATGATTGCAAATCGAAGTTTTGCATTACCTCTTTTAGGGCTAACAAAACAAGGGGTGCAAATGGAAGGAGCGGCATTGGTTCGTGGAAAGGATAATAAGTGCGTTGGAATTTTGAGTGGAGAACAAACATTAGGAATGAACTATATAATAGGTAAAAAAATTGGAGGTTTCTTTACTGTTCGTAAAAAGAATCAGCTTATTACATATGAAATTCATAAGTTGCGCCGAAAGATCCAGGTGTCTACTGAAAATGCTACAAAACCGAAATTTGATATTCATTTGTCCACAGAAGGCATATTAGCTGAGTTGCATTTTAATGAACCGAAACAAGTGATGAGTGAAAAGCTTTTAAAGAAAGAGATTTCAAAGGAAATGACGAAGCGTATTGAAAAGTCTATACAACTTGTTCAAAAAAAATATAAGGTAGATGTATTGGAATTAGGAGAGGTATATAAGAGGCATAATTATAAAGAGTGGAAAAAAATTAGTAAGAATTGGGATCAAGGTCAGAATTATTTTAGTAATGCTGAAATTAATGTTCATGTTGATCCGACAATTGAACATTCAGGTTCAGCTTTACCGAAGAAAGTGAAATAAGGTGATGTAAGTTGTTTACGGGTTTAGGGATTAGTTGCACGATATTAATGGCAGTTCTTCCAGGAGCTATATATTTTATTCATAAAAAACTCACAACGTATGGAGCACAGCCGTGGAATACTGATGTACAAAAAAAGAAACCTGAATGATTTTCAGGTTTCTTTCGTGCAAAGCAAACGTGAAGGGGGATACCTTCTATGTATGCTTTGCTTTATACAAGCCCTAACCAATGTACCAATTGTGTAGAGAGGAATGTAACAACAATGGCGATAACGGTAGGGATTGCAAACGATAAGAATGTCCATTTTGCACTTTTTGTTTCTTTATATATGTTAACCAATGTTGTTCCACACGGGAAATGAAGAAGTGAGAACAACATTGTGTTTAACGCTGTTAACCAAGTCCAACCATTTTCTAGGAATAGATTTTTAATTTGATTAAAATCATCTATTTCAGTTAAAGCCCCAGTTGATAAGTAAGACATTAATAAAATTGGGATTACAATTTCATTAGCGGGTAGTCCAAGAATGAATGCAGCTAGAATAAACCCGTCAAGTCCTAACATTTTAGCAAATGGATCTAGGAAGTTTACAAAATACATAAGTAAGCTTGTGTCACCGATAAAAATGTTAGCAAGTAACCAAGTTAATGCAGCCGCAGGGGCAGCAACAACTATAGCTCGTTTTAAAACATAGATTGATTTATCGAGTGTTGCGCGAACAATTGTATTCCAAACTTTTGGCTTGCGGTACGGAGGTAACTCAAGTGTGTAGTGAGTTGGAACCCCTTTTAAGGCTGTTTTTGATAGTACCCAAGAAACAGTTAATGTCATAATAACACCAATTACAACCATTCCAACTACAACGCCAGCAGTAACCAATGTTTGCATACTGCCTGTATAACCAGCAGCCATAAATAGTGAAGCCATTAAAATTAACATAGGCCAGCGACCGTTACAAGGAACGAAGTTGTTCGTTAAAATTGCTAGCATACGTTCACGTGGTGATTCAATGATACGTGTTGACATAATGGCTGCTGCATTACAACCAAATCCCATTGCCATTGTTAAAGATTGTTTCCCGTGTGCGCCGGATCGTTTGAATAAGCGGTCCATATTAAACGCGACACGTGGTAAGTATCCGTAGTTTTCTAATAGCGCGAACATAGGGAAAAAGATTGCCATAGGTGGTAACATAACGCTAATAACAGCACCGATACCACGGAATAAACCAAGTATTAAAATGCCATGTAACCATTCAGGTGCATGCGCTGCTTGGAACCAAGATGTTAAATATCCTTCGGCCCATCCGAAGAATTCGGCAATCATATCAGATGGTACGTTAGCACCTGCGATTGTAAGATAAAAAATAATAGATAAAATACCGAGCATAATTGGGAATCCCCAGATTGGAGATGTGAAAATTTTATCTAGTTTTTCGGAACGATATAATTTATCAGTATTTGTATATTGGACGGATTCTTTACATATGCTTGCAGATGTTCGATAAATATCTCCGACTATATCATCTCGTATATCTTCTTTTGAAAGTGTTTGTGCATGTTGAATAATATAGTCTAATGGAAGAGCTTTACTGGCTGAGTGAGATTCCATTAATTACGACCTCCCTTACAAGTGGTTCATTATGGTGTTTTTGAAGTGTAGTTAAGAAATTTTTATCTCCATCCAATATACGTAACGCAATCCAACGTGCTGGATACGTATCACCGAACACCTTATAAATTTGTGGTTCTAATTCTTGAATCATATTTTCAATTTTTTCGCTGTAAGTAATTTTAATTGGTGTTGGAATTAGTTTTTTATTTGCTACTTTTGCAATAACATTTAGTAAATGACCAATGCCTACTCGGTTACGTGCTGAAATTTTAACTACAGGTACACCAAGTGATTTTGCTAATTTTTTTTCATCAATAACAATACCTTTTTTCTCGGCTTCATCAATTAAGTTAATGCAAATGACTACATTGTTTGTCATTTCCATCACTTGGAGTGCTAAATTTAAATTTCTTTCCATAGCAGTTGCGTCTATGACAACTACAGTTACTTCTGGTTTTTCAAATATAATATAATCCCTCGCCACTTCTTCGTCCGCGGAATTTGAGTATAGTGAGTAAGTTCCAGGTAAATCTATTAATGTATAAGTACTTCCGTTATGTTCATATTCTCCTTCAGCTTTTAAAACAGTTTTTCCTGTCCAATTTCCAGTATGTTGTTTTAAACCTGTCAAAGTATTAAATAATGTACTTTTCCCGGTATTCGGGTTGCCAGCTAAAGCAATACGATGTTTGCTCATCTGAAATCATCTCCTATTAATACCCCGAAAATAAGGGAACTTTCTTCTTTTCGCAGTGCAATAGTTGTGTTGCTCACTTGATAGGCGACCGGATCTCCAAGTGGACTGCGTTGCAATACTTTAATCGTTGCCCCAGGGATAAATCCCAAATCTAATAAACGTCGTTTCATAGTTCCTTCTAATTGTATCTTCTCAATTTGTACAAATTCCCCTGTTTTAAAATCGGAAAGGGGTTTAGTATTAGCCGATACCATAAAAGTTACCTCTTCTCTATATTGTTAGTGTTAGTTTAAAAAGTTTCCTTAGGTAAACTTTTTGTTAGTAATATAGTAGACTACATTGGATGATGCTGTCAATTAGTACTTTAAAAATATTCATTTAATTTTAGAATTGTTCCAATTTATTTAGTTGTACTAAAAAATATTACTGAAATTCTTTTTAATGTGCATAAATTAGGCGTGTAAAAGTTACAAAATACAGCGGAATTGTAAATATAACTTTAACTAAAAGGGAAAAAGAGAGAAAAACATTTACATTGAATTTACATTGTTAAGAATAAATTTACATTACAGCATAGTTAGTGTGGTTTTTGTTGGATTCTTTAACTGCAAATGTTGGGATTCATAGATTTTAAGGGTTATTATCGTCATTTACTTAAAATTAAAAATTGCTTAACACTCACATAATATTGTTGTCCTACAATGAATTTGTGTTCGAAAGAAAATGAATTCGAAAAGTGATAATCCAAATGGGGGTACAAGACATGGTTATGAAAAAAGGTATTAAATTCTCTTTAGCAGCTTTAGTGGTAGCAGGAGCATTAGTTGGGTGTGGAAAAGCAGAAGATACAACTAGTAAAGAAACTGCTAAAGGAAGCGATAATACAAAACAAGAATTATCGGGTACGATTGCAGCAGCTGGTTCTACAGCTCTTCTACCTCTTGCGGAGGAAGCTGGAAAGAAATTCATGGAGAAAAATTCAAAAGTTTCTATTCAAGTTCAAGGTGGCGGTAGTGGAACTGGGATTAACCAAGTAGCATCTGGTGCAGTGCAAATTGGTAATTCAGATGTTCCGTCCGGAGATAAAATAAAAGATGCTGAAAAGGCGAAAGAATTAGTAGATAACAAGGTAGCGGGTATTGCATTCGCTCTTGTTGTAAATAAAGATGTAAAAGTTGATAACTTAACAGTGCAACAAGTACAAGATATCTTCACTGGAAAAGTAACAAACTGGAAAGAAGTAGGCGGAAAAGATGAAAAAATCAACGTAATTAATCGTCCAGCTTCATCTGGTACACGTGCTACATTCGAAAAAACAATTATGAAAGACGCAAAAATCAATGATGGAACTGGAACAACACAAGATTCTAACGGTGCAGTAGAGCAAGCTATCAATTCTACTCCAGGTTCAGTAAGCTATTTAGCAATGTCTTACATGGTGGGTGATAAAAAAGGTGCACTGCAAACAGTGAAAATTGATGGTGCTGATCCAAAAGTTGAAAACATTGCGTCTGGTAAATATCCATTCTGGTCTTACGAGTATATGGTAACAAAAGGTGAAGCGAAAGAAGCAACAAAAGCTTACATCGATTATGTAAAAGGTAAAGACTTTGAAAAGCAAGTAGAAGATATGGGCTACATTCCAATGTCTAAATTAAATAAGTAATCAAATTTATGGGGCTGGCTGCAAGGCCAGTCCTGTTCATTTCAATCTGTGAAGTGGGGTCTGTCCTGTGATGAAGGGGAAAAAACAAATTAATTACGTGAAAAGTGAATATATAGGAAGATCACTTGTTACGTTTTGTGGTATTTTTATTGTTTTAATTACATTAGCTATTATTGCGTTTATTTGTGGCAAAGGAATTCAATCTTTTACACAAAGTGGTATCTCGTTTACTGAGATGTTAACATCGACAAAATGGAATCCAAATGCTGATCAAGGATCTTTTGGGGCTTTAATTTTTATTGTAGGTTCAACAGTGGTTTCGTTAGGTGCGGTTATTATTAGTGCACCAATTGCTATAGCTCTGGCTATATTCATGAATTTAATTTCGCCGAAGTTTGGAAATAAAGTATTGAAGCCTGTTTTAGAATTATTAGTCGGTATTCCGTCAGTAGTATACGGATTATTAGGGGTTACGATTTTAGTTCCGTTATTACGTGATTCGTTCGGGGGAGTGGGCTTTAGTTTAATTGCGGGTATCGTTGTATTAAGTATTATGATTTTACCTACTATTGCTAGTATCGCTTCTGATGCAATACGCTCTGTTCCATTTGATTATTTAGAAGCTTCTTATGGCCTAGGATCAACGAAATGGCAAGCAATTAGCCGAGTGATTGTTCCTGCTGCGAAAAAAGGAATTTTAACAGGTGTTGTTTTAGGTTTAGCGCGAGCTTTTGGTGAAGCGCTAGCCGTTCAAATGGTAATCGGGAATACGATTAAATTACCAGAAGGAATATATAGTCCGACAGCAACGTTAACTGGTATTTTGACAATGGACATGACAAATACATTGAACGGAACTGCTTGGAATAATGCGCTATGGACTTTAGCGATGATTTTACTTGTTATTTCATTCCTGTTTATTTTAGTAATTCGAGCGATTGGGCAAAGAGGTGAGCGATAATAATGAATGCAAGAACGGTAAATAAAGTTTGGACGGGTATCTTTTATGCGGTTGCGGCTTTGGTCGTAGCTATGCTAGTGTTCTTAGTGTTTGAAATTTTACAAAAGGGATGGGGTTTTTGGGATCCTAATTTCTTGTTTGGAGAACCAAGTAATACAAGAGCTGGTGGTGGGATTGGTCCGCAGTTATTCAATTCATTCTACATGCTTGTTATAACGCTTATTATATCTATTCCTCTTGGACTAGGTGCTGGAATATATTTAGCAGAGTATGCAAAACAAGGGCGCTTTTTAAATTTTGTTCGTTTATGCATTGAGACAATGGCGTCTTTACCATCTATTGTTGTTGGTTTATTTGGTTTGTTAGTGTTCGTTACAATGACAGGCTGGGGATACACAGTAATGGGTGGTGCTCTTGCTTTAACTATTTTAAACTTACCAGGTTTAACACGTGTTTGTGAAAATGCTATTTCAGAAGTGCCTCATAATGTAAAAGAGGCAAGTCTTGGATTAGGTGCAACAAAGTGGCAAACAATCGTTCGTATTATTATCCCATCGTCATTACCGCAAATTATTACAGGGATTATTTTAGCGGCGGGTCGTATATTTGGGGAAGCGGCAGCATTAATTTACACAGCGGGTTTAACATCTCCGATTTTAAATTCAGCAGCGGACTTCTCGAGTCCTGCGCATCCTTTAAATCCGTTTAGACCAGCTGAAACGTTAGCAGTTCATATTTGGAAGTTAAATTCTGAAGGGTTTATTCCAGATGCGAAGTTGATTGCGACAAAATCTGCAGCTGTATTAATTATTATGGTATTACTATTCAATGTCATTTCACGCTTGATAGCATCTGTATTGCATAAGCGCTTTACAGGAACGAAAAGAAAAAGTAAAACGACGAAGAAGATAAAAGCGGCATAAGTTACAAAGGAGAACTCTCTATTTATAAGTAGAGGGTTCTTTTTGCATTTTAATATAGAAGGAAAAGGTATAGCGATTGTTGAATTTGTAATTCGTTATATAGATAAAGAGGTGAAAATGAGGGAGTGGATTTAATTTGTTTTTTCTGCAAATGTCAGGTTTTCCAGGGGCGGGAAAATCCACAGTTTCTAAGTATATAGCGAAGTTAACAGGTGCTATAATTGTAGATCATGACGTTTTGAAATCAGCATTGTTAAAATCACTAGAAGTGAAAGGTATTGAATCAACGATAGTTGGTGGACTTGCATATGATGCTGAATGGGCATTGATTGATTCTTATTTAGAACAAGGGCATAGTGTTATATTGGATAGTCCATGTTTATATGAGGGAATGGTTGAAAAAGGGATTAAATTATCAAATAAACATGGTGTGAAATATAAATATATTGAGTGTTATCTTAATGATATGGAAGAGATTAATGCGAGACTGCAAACACGTAAGCGTATGATTAGTCAAATTGAAAAAGTGAGGTCGGAAGTAGGTTTTAAAAAGTGGTTAAATGGTAGTAAGAAACCTTTAAATAGTGAATATCTTATTGTGGATTCTAGTGAACCTCTAGAGCGGTATGCGGAAAACATGATAGATTATATGAGTAGATAGAGAAAAGGCGTTATCTTCATTCGTGAAGATAACGCCTTTTGGTTTTAAATATCGGGTGTTTCTGTAGAAGTGCTTATTTTTCTACGGGAGCGCCTTTTTTTTCCGATTTTATCTAATAGTTCATACATAACTGGAACGACTACTAATGTAAGAACAGTTGAGACTGCTAAACCACCGATGACAACTACGGCTAAACTTTTTGATACCATACTTCCTGCTTGCGATTGACCGAATAAGAGTGGTAGCATAGCGACGATTGTTGTTATAGCCGTCATAATAATTGGACGTAGTCTAGTAGAACCTGCTTCCAGTAAGGCTTCTCTCGTTTCCAGTCCGTGTTCCCGATTTTGTTGGACCCTTTCTATTAATACAATAGCGTTTGTAACGACAATCCCGATTAACATTAATGCACCGATTAAGGAATTTACATCAACAGGTGTTCGTGAAATGATTAATCCTAAAATACCACCGACAGCAGCTAATGGCAGGGAGAATAAGATTGCAAAAGGAGCACGTGCTTGCCCGAAGGTGATAACCATAATTAAATATACAATCCCGATTGCGATCCCCATAATTTTAAATAAATCTGTAAAATTCTCTTGCATAGATTCAGTAGCTCCTGCGATATTTACTTTTGCACCGCTAGGTAAATCTAAGTCATTTATCGCTTTATTTACTTCTGTGTTTACTTTACTTAAATCTTTATTTGAAGCTTCGGCGGTAATTTGAATTGTTTCTTTTCCGTCTTTATGGAAAATTTCTGTTTGTGTTTGTTTTTCTGAAATAGATGCGATGTCTTTTAAAGGAATTGGTCCATTAATAGGTGATAGTAAGTTTGTGTTTAAAATATCGTCTTGTTTATTTATGTTTTCCTTTTTGTGTTCTATCATAATAGTAGTTTTTTCATTATTAATTGTAATTTCGCCAATAGGCGATCTCTTCATAAGGAATGCTACTTGTTGCGCAGCTATTTCTGGTGTTAAGCCTAGTTGTTCAGCCTTTGTTTGATCAATATGAATTTGCCATTCTTTCTTAGAGTATTCTAAATTCGTTTTTACTTTAGAAAGATTATCCATGCTTTTTAGTTTTGTTTCGACGATAGTAGCCGTCTCTTTTAAATTCCCTTCGTTAGTAGCTGTTATGTTAAATTGCAAATTGTTTCCGCCGCCAGAGCTTGAATAACTTGTTTTTATATAATCCAGTTCAGCAGGCTCGAAAGTTTTATTTTCCTTTTTTAACTCTTTAATATATTGATCAATATCAGAACCTTTTTTAAAGACTACAAATATACTAGCGAGGTTATTTTTAGTTGTTTGCCCCCATTGTGCATCTTCTGCGCTAGATCCCATTCGTAAAATAACGTCTGTTACATCTGAATTAGAAAGTAATTTCTTTTCGAAATCGAATGCTTTTTGTTTTTGAGCTTCAGCATTATAATCGGCTGGAAATGTCATGTTAATAGATAACATTGTGTCGTCCTCAGATTTTATGTTTGCTTTCGGTAGTAATATATAGGCTGCAATTGATCCTGCAAATAATAAAAATGCAGTAAGTAGAATAATGAATTTATGAGAAAGAGACCACTTTAAGGTAGCAACATATCGTGATGAAGAACTTGGCTTTCGATGCTTTGTTTTTTTGAGTAGTAAAAAAGCCATAAGTGGAACAACTGTTAGTGCAACGATTAAGGATGATAGAATAGAATATACAACTGCTAATACCATAGGTAACATTAATTTTCCGATTGCTCCTGATACGAGGCCGATAGGTAAAAAAACAGCGACCGTTGTTAAAGTAGAAGAAGTAATTGCGACGGCGACCTCTTTCGTTGCATCAAGAATAATATTTTTAGAGAAAGAATCTTTTTGTAAACGGCGGAAAATATTCTCGATGACAACGATACTATCATCGACGAGACGTCCAACCGCAACAGCTAAACCACCAAGGGTTAAAATGTTAAGTGTGATGTTAGATTGATGTAGTAAAAAGAGTGTTAATAAAATAGATAATGGAATACTGACAACAGCGATGAGTGTTGTTCGGAAGTTACGTAAAAAGATTAAGATAATTAGAGTTGCAGCGATTGCTCCAAGTATTACTTCTTTTCCCATGCTAGTAACAGCATTTTCAACTTGTTCATGGGTTGAAGCCAAAAGTTTAATAGAAAATTGATCTTTATATTCCTTATTTATCTCTTTAACTTTTTTATCAATCTCTTTTCCGATGGCAACTGCATTTTTACTCGGTTCTTTCATGATGATTAACCCTGTGCCTTCTTCGCCGTTTATATGTGAGATTGTATCGTAGTGTTGTTTGATTTCGATTTGAGCAATGTCTTGTAATTTCACTTGGGGTGCCACAGTGATGTTTTTAATGTCATTTACATTTTTTATGTCCCCGATGACGCGGAGGTTGTATTCTTCCTGATTAACAGTAATTGCCCCGGCTGGAGTAGAAGTTTCTTTTCCTTGTAAAACAGTTAGTACCTGCTGTGATGTTACGTTTTTGTTTTTTAATTGGTTCGGATCAAGTACGATAGATAATTCAGAGGTTGATTTTCCGAAAAACATAACGTTGGCAACACCATCAATGTTTTCGAGTTGTGGTACGATTTCTTTTTCAATTTGTTTTTCATCTGCTTTTGAAAAACCGTTTTGTTTCTGGATAGTAATTTGGGCGAGTGGAATCATAGAAGTGTTTAATTGACTAACTACGGGCTTGGTTACATCTTTAGGTAATTTAATTGTATTGACGGCTTTTTCGACTTCGCGTGCTGCATCTTTCATGTTTGCTTTTGATGTATATGCAATGTCGATACGTGATAATCCCTCGTGCGTAGAAGAAGTGATGGTATCGATATGTTCCAAATTACGAAATTGTTTTTCGAGAGGGTCAGTTACGTCTTTTGTCATCGTTTCAGCGTCAAGTCCCTGAGATAAGGTTGTGACGGTGATTGCTGGATTATCGATACTTGGCAAAAATTCCATAGGTAATTTAGAGCCGGAATAAACACCGAGTATGGAAATGAGAAAAATCATGATGATAATGGCGGAGCGGTTTTTTAATGAAAACTTTGTTAACCTATCCATAAAATAATTCCTCCATTGCTTTATTTATAGTTGAATACGTCCTTTCTTACTATATAACAAAAAATGGATATCTTTCATTAATTAAATGTAAAAAAATTCTAATAATATTCTTAAGTTTATATTTGCGTTGGAATGTTGTTATTTGTAGGGAATTAAATTTTTGAATGGGAAGGAAGGGATTAATGCGCGTGGTTGGCTATTTAATTGGGATGTAATTTTTTCTTACGGCTAATTTATATCGCTATTCTATAGAAGGATAATTATTATAAATTTTTATATAGAAGAGAATGAAAATCTGGGAAGGTATTGTGAAATGCAATTTGGTTGAATGAAGTGTAGTAGTATACAATCAGAATAACTATTCTTAGTAGAAAGGATAACAGTTCTTTTTATAGAAAAAGTAGGATAGATAATTTTTTTGTGCTTTTTATAAAAAACACTTGTTATTTAAAAAACATGATGGTATATTAATAAACGTCGCTGATGCGGAAACGCAGAAAAACGACAAAAAAGAAATTTTAAAACTTAGTTGACATCGAAAAATGAAGATGTTAATATGATGAAGTCGCTTCTGAAGCGGCGGACAAGTTCTTTGAAAACTGAACG
>NZ_QPEL01000068.1:0-2500 GCF_008368965.1 Bacillus sp. AY2-1
CATATTATATGGTTAAGTCCTCGATCTATTAGTATTCGTCAGCTCCACATGTCACCATGCTTCCACCTCGAACCTATCAACCTGATCATCTTTCAGGGATCTTACTAGCTTACGCTATGGGAAATCTCATCTTGAGGGGGGCTTCATGCTTAGATGCTTTCAGCACTTATCCCTTCCGCACATAGCTACCCAGCTATGCCCTTGGCAGAACAACTGGTACACCAGCGGTGCGTCCATCCCGGTCCTCTCGTACTAAGGACAGCTCCTCTCAAATTTCCTACGCCCACGACGGATAGGGACCGAACTGTCTCACGACGTTCTGAACCCAGCTCGCGTACCGCTTTAATGGGCGAACAGCCCAACCCTTGGGACCGACTACAGCCCCAGGATGCGATGAGCCGACATCGAGGTGCCAAACCTCCCCGTCGATGTGGACTCTTGGGGGAGATAAGCCTGTTATCCCCGGGGTAGCTTTTATCCGTTGAGCGATGGCCCTTCCATGCGGAACCACCGGATCACTAAGCCCGACTTTCGTCCCTGCTCGACTTGTAGGTCTCGCAGTCAAGCTCCCTTATGCCTTTGCACTCTACGAATGATTTCCAACCATTCTGAGGGAACCTTTGGGCGCCTCCGTTACACTTTAGGAGGCGACCGCCCCAGTCAAACTGCCCACCTGACACTGTCTCCCGGGTCGATAAGACCCGTAGGTTAGAATTTCAATACAGTCAGGGCGGTATCCCACCAGCGCCTCCACCGAAGCTAGCGCTCCGGTTTCAATGGCTCCCGCCTATCCTGTACAAACTGTACCAAAATTCAATATCAGGCTACAGTAAAGCTCCACGGGGTCTTTCCGTCCTGTCGCGGGTAACCTGCATCTTCACAGGTACTATAATTTCACCGAGTCTCTGGTTGAGACAGTGCCCAAATCGTTACACCTTTCGTGCGGGTCGGAACTTACCCGACAAGGAATTTCGCTACCTTAGGACCGTTATAGTTACGGCCGCCGTTTACTGGGGCTTCAGTTCAGAGCTTCGCTTACGCTAACCCCTCTCCTTAACCTTCCAGCACCGGGCAGGTGTCACCCCCTATACTTCGCCTTACGGCTTCGCAGAGAGCTGTGTTTTTGCTAAACAGTCGCTTGGGCCTATTCACTGCGGCTTTCCGTTAAGAAAGCACCCCTTCTCCCGAAGTTACGGGGTCATTTTGCCGAGTTCCTTAACCAGAGTTCTCTCGCACACCTTAGGATTCTCTCCTCGCCTACCTGTGTCGGTTTGCGGTACAGGCACCTTTTATCTCGCTAGAAGCTTTTCTTGGCAGCGGGGAATCAAAGACTTCGCTCCATAAGGAGCTTCCCCATCACAGCTCAGCCTTCACGATAAGCGGATTTGCCTACTTATCAGCCTAACTGCTTGGACGTGCACAACCAATCGCACGCTTCTTCTATCCTTCTGCGTCCCTCCATTGCTCAAACGATAAAGAGGTGGTACAGGAATATCAACCTGTTGTCCATCGCCTACGCCTGTCGGCCTCGGCTTAGGTCCTGACTAACCCTGAGCGGACGAGCCTTCCTCAGGAAACCTTAGGCATTCGGTGGACGGGATTCTCACCCGTCTTTCGCTACTCATACCGGCATTCTCACTTCTAAGCGCTCCACCAGTCCTTCCGGTCTGACTTCACTGCACTTAGAACGCTCCCCTACCACTGATACCATTGGTATCAATTCGCAGCTTCGGTGGTGTATTTAGCCCCGGTACATTTTCGGCGCAGAGTCACTCGACTAGTGAGCTATTACGCACTCTTTAAATGGTGGCTGCTTCTAAGCCAACATCCTAGTTGTCTAAGCAACTCCACATCCTTTTCCACTTAATACACACTTTGGGACCTTAGCTGGCGATCTGGGCTGTTTCCCTCTTGACTACGGATCTTATCACTCGCAGTCTGACTCCTAAGGATAAGTCATTGGCATTCGGAGTTTGACTGAATTCGGTAATCCGATGAGGACCCCTAGTTCAATCAGTGCTCTACCTCCAAGACTCTTACACTTAAGGCTAGCCCTAAAGCTATTTCGGGGAGAACCAGCTATCTCCAGGTTCGATTGGAATTTCTCCGCTACCCACACCTCATCCCCGCACTTTTCAACGTGCGTGGGTTCGGGCCTCCATTCAGTGTTACCTGAACTTCACCCTGGACATGGGTAGATCACCTGGTTTCGGGTCTACGACCACGTACTAAACGCCCTATTCAGACTCGCTTTCGCTGCGGCTCCGCCTCTTCAGCTTAACCTTGCACGGGATCGTAACTCGCCGGTTCATTCTACAAAAGGCACGCCATCACCCATTAACGGGCTCTGACTATTTGTAGGCACACGGTTTCAGGATCTCTTTCACTCCCCTTCCGGGGTGCTTTTCACCTTTCCCTCACGGTACTGGTTCACTATCGATCACTAGGGAGTATTTAGCCTTGGGAGATGGTCCTCCCAGATTCCGACGGAATTTCACGT
>NZ_QPEL01000069.1:0-72651 GCF_008368965.1 Bacillus sp. AY2-1
CTTTTAGGGGTCACTTCACAATTAAGCAGCTCTTTTTTATAACTCATAAATTTCTTTATACTTCGCTTCTAAATAATCTGCTAAGTAGTTTGCATTTAATCCTTCGCCTGTCACATCTTCTAAAATTTCAAGTGGCTTTTTCGTTTTACCGTATTGGTGAATATTTTCTGTTAACCATTCACGAATTGGTGTTACGTTTCCTTCTTCTAATAATGCGTCAAAGTTCGGAATGTCTTTTAACATTCTTTGCTTAAACTGTGCTGCATACATGTAACCAAGCGCATAAGATGGGAAGTATCCAAATGAACCACCAGCCCAGTGAACATCTTGCAATACACCTTGTGCATTATTTTCCGGACGAATGCCTAAATATGCTTCCATCTTATCATTCCAAGCTGCTGGTAAGTCCTTCACTTGTAATGTACCATCAAATAATTCTTTCTCAAGCTCATAACGAACCATAACATGAAGCGGGTATGTAAGCTCATCTGCTTCTATACGAATGAATGACGGTTTCGATTCGTTAATTGCATCATAAAACTCATCAACTGACATATCATCAAATTGACCATTGCTATACTCTTTTAATAAATCATAATTCTTCTTCCAGAATGATTTATTACGGCCGATAAAGTTCTCAAAGAATAATGATTGTGATTCGTGAATACCCATAGATGTACCACTGCAAAGTGGTGTACCTTCAAATTGTTCTGCAATATTTTGTTCATATACTGCATGACCACATTCATGAATTGTTCCAAAAACAGCCATACGAAAATCTTTTTCATCATAGCGTGTCGTAATACGAACATCCCCTCTATTTAATGTAATTTCGAAAGGATGTACTGTTTCATCAAGACGACCTGCTTCAAAGTCATAATTCAATTGCTTCAATAATTCTAATGTAAAGTTCTTTTGTTTTTCTTTTGAAAATCGTTCCGATAAAGCACTTGTTTTTAATCCTTTTTTAGACTCAGAGATTTCTTTTACAAGCGGTACGATGCGCTCACGAAGTTGACCAAATACGTGATCTAAAACTTCCACTGTAATACCTGGCTCATACATATCTAATAATGTATTGTATTTATATGTTTCATAACCCCAATATGTAATAAATTTCTTTTTAAATTCCACAATTTTTTCTAAGTATGGGCGGAACATTTCGAAATCAGATTTTTCGCGAGCTTCTTCCCACACACTCTCCGCTTTCGCTTCTAATTTCACATAAGCCTCATATTCAACTTGTGGAATTTTTTTATTTCTATCATATTCTTTCCGGCACTCTTCAACCATTTTCTTCGTCGTTTCAGAAAGTTTATCTTCGCGTATTAAAGCTTCAAGCTCTGTTAAATAGTTTCCCATCTCATCTGAAGTCGACATAGCAAACACTTCTGACGAAAGCATACCAATTACTTCAGAACGCTGATCCACACCTTTTTTTGGTGCACCTGTTCTTAAATCCCAAAACATTAAACTTAATGCTTCTCCATAATTCTGTATCTTCTTCACGTATGTTAAAAATTGTTTTTCTACTTCATATGTAGCAACTGTCATCGTATAAAAGCCTCCTTTTTCTACCTCAAACTTAATTCGACACGGAAACATAAATTCCTTTTATAATAGAAAAAAGCTTGGCAAGCGCCAAGCTTTTTCCTTATAATTCTTTACCTTCTACTGGCAGTACATTTTTCACAGCTGCAACTACTTTCTCATCTTCTGAATCAGATAAGAAGATTGATATAGCACCTTTATCGTCGCTCGTACGAATTAAACGTCCGATCCCTTGACGAAGTCGTAAAATCATATACGGTACATCTACATCCCAGAATGGATCATTTACGTGCTTACGTTTCGCTTCAAACACAGGATCGTTTGGAGGGAATGGTAATGACCAAATGATAACATGTGATAATGATGAACCTGGAATATCTAAACCTTCCCATAAATGAACGGCACAAAGTACAGTCTCTTCTTCATTTTGGAAACGAGAAACGAGCTGACTAATTTCCTGATCTCCTTCATATAGGAACGGAACTGACATTTGTTCTTTACTTACATATTCTTTAAACGCTGCAAGTTCTTGTGTTGTACGGAATAATACAAGCGTACGTCCATTTGTTTTTTGTATATTTTCAAGTGTATATTGACACTTTCTTTCCCATTCATTTTCTTTCGTATGCGATAGTAAGTTTACCGCCATTTGCTCCTCATAATCAAACGGTGAGGCAACTGAGAATGATAAGTAATCTTTTACCCCTAGACTATTTGCTGTAAATGCGAATGAATCGTTGTTCGATAATGTCGCAGAAGAGAAAATATACGGGATTTTCTTCGAGAATACTTTCTCTTGTAACACCTCTTCAACTGCACGCGGCATAATAACTAACGTGAAGGCACCATCACCTTCTTCACCCCATGTAATTACATTTTTCTCGTGCATAAACAGACGAAGTGAATGTTCTAACACATCTAAATGCTCATCAACGATATTTAAGTCATACGTGTTTACTGTATGCATTTCACTTTCAAATACTAATGCATCACCGACTTCACCAATTTTTGCATAAAGTCGCTTCGCTTCAGCTGTTACTTTTTCTGTCACAGTAATTTCTAAACGATCAGAACCGGCAATTTCCTTTTTATTCTCTTGTAACACATCAAAGAATCGCTCTGTTTGCCAAATTGTTTCTTCTACTAAATGCGCAAACTCCTCGCGAATATCGTTTTGTAGCAATCTCGTTAAAAGTTGCTCCATCATCGTTTGCTTTAAACGGTATGTTAAAGCTTTTTGAGCTGCATATTCTACAAGATGTCCTTCATCGAATACAACGCAGCTACTTTCTGGTAATAACGGAATTTGCCCTTCACGCTTACGAGCATCGTACGTCCAAATATGATCCATATAGAAATCTTGAGAACAAATAATTAAATCTGCTGCTTTACGATAATGTTCACGAGAAAGAGTTTGTCCACAGCGATGACGAGAATCACAAGTAAAGCAATCTTGGAAGTAATCCCAATTTACTTTTGACCATTCTTCGTCATTTAAAAGTGGAAATTCTTTTCTGTCACCATAGTGAGTAAAGTTTTGCATCGTACCATGATCAAATACAAACTGTGGTAACTCATAATATACGTCTTCAATTACTTCTGGAGCTCGTCCACTCATAACATCTTCAAGTTTACGTAAGCATAAATAATTATCCATTGATTTTGCAAGCCTTACATCAACAGAGAGCCCTAATGCTTCAGATAACTTAGCAATGTCCCCTTCTTCTTTCACAAGTTGCTCAATTAACGTTTCATCTGCACAAGCAATAATAGCTGGTTTCCCAGTATAACGCGCGTAACAAATTGCATATAGAAGATATACAATTGTTTTCCCTGTTCCTACACCCGCTTCTGCGAACATAACTTTCTTTTCTTGGAAAGCGCGTTCTAACTGAAACGCCATAAAAATTTGTTCATCACGCTCTTCAAAGCCTTTTTCCGGAAGGATGTCGTAAAATACATCTCCAATCCACTCATTCAACTTATCATAAAAATTATCTTGTTTTCCTACTTCAAATGGTAATCTCTTCTCAGTAAACATCCTTAGCCTCCAACCAAAAAGTTTTTCTATAAAAAGATAATAGCAACTGCTACGCATATGTATGCATTTGCTTTCCCCTGTTGCCATACATAGAAATTCACGAAAAAAAATTTTCCTTTCGAAAAAGGAAAATTTTCTTCTATATTAATGACTTTAAATACCGTTTATCAATCGCTGTTTCATGTGAAAGAGCTGACAGATATTCTTCTTGTGCTTTTTGTATTTCATCTACAATCGCACCTTGACTATCCACTTCTTTTCCGAGCTCATCATACGTACGGTGAATAGCTTTTTGAATCATTGATAATTGGAAACTATCCATATCACTTCCTCCTTTACGCATTACATAATAGCCAGTATATGCGCGCTGGAGGAGTTTTATACTATGAATTACGCGGTGGACGTTTTCCGAAGTATTGGTAGTAATCTGTACGGATAAATCCGTTAAACAGTTTACGCTTCTTCGACGCATCTTTTCCGTAACACTTCTCAAATGCTTCGTAGCTTGTTAATACATACGCTGACCATGTATCTAACGGACGGAATACTTGTCCCATTTCTTTATACAGTTGTTCAACGAGTGCTTTTTCACTTAAACGTTCTCCGTATGGAGGATTCGTTACAACGTAGCCATAATCCTCTTTTGTTGTGAAATCTTTTACCTGCATTTGTTTAAATGTAATTAAATCACCTAAACCTACTTCTTCTGCGTTATCTTGAGCAACTCGAATCATACGATGATCAATATCTGATCCTATGATTTGTAATCGTTGATCATAGTTCGCTAAATCTTCAGCTTCTTGACGCGCTTCACGCCAGTTTTGTTTACCTACCCAGCCCCACTCATCTGATGCGAAACCACGGTTAAATCCTGGCGCAATGTTTTGCCCAATTAATGCCGCTTCAATCGGAATTGTACCTGATCCACAGAATGGATCAACAAATGGACGATCTGGCTTCCAGTTTGTTAATTTAATTAAAGACGCAGCTAATGTTTCTTTTAACGGAGCTTCCCCTTGATCCATACGGTATCCACGTTTATGAAGTCCAACACCACTCGCATCAATTGTTAATGTTGCAATATCCTTGAGCATTGCAATCTCGATACGGAATAACGGACCATCTTCTTCAAACCAAGTTGTACGTTTATATGTTGTTTTTAATTTTTCAACGACAGCCTTTTTAACAATACGTTGGCAATCCGAAACACTGAATAATTCAGATTTTAAAGATTTACCGATAACAGGGAACTCGCCATTCTCTGGAATATAATCTCCCCAGTTTAATGCTTTCGTTTTTTCAAATAGCTCATCAAATGTTGTTGCTTTAAATTCGCCAACTTTAATTTTTACACGATCCGCAGTACGTAACCATAAATTCGTGCGACAAATCGCCTTTTCATCTGCTTCAAATGTTACTTTGCTGTTTTCTACTTGACATTCATAACCAAGATCGCGAACTTCTCGGGCAACTAACGCTTCAATACCCATTGCCGCTGTTGCAATTAAAGTAACTTTTCCCATTTGCATTCACCTCTTATGTATATTCAAACAATAATTAATAGCAATTGTTCCTATTAATCATTACATTTTACGAAAAATTTTCTCATTAACCATTTTAACTCATACTTTATAACTTCATACAAATAAAAAGCCCTCCTCTAACAAAGGAGAGCTGAGTTATTTCATAGTTGGTTCATAACGTTCTGTAAGCCATGTTCTGTTCCTTTGTACTACAAACGGCCCACGCCTCGTACTCCGGTGGCAATCATCTATCTACAGGTTATAAAACCTGTCCTTTCCCGTCGTTCATTTCCTTGGAAAAGATTCCCCTACCATTATTTGGGTTTCTCGCTCGTGGGGTTTACCTCGTTCCACTCCTATCATTTCTTCAAGGACTTCGTCACTGTGGCACTTTAAAGGTAGTCAAACCATATCCGAAAGGACTTAGGTTTTTTCCCTGCCGTTAAACCAGCCTTACAGCCAGAATACCCTAGCTTATGAATTGGCTAGGCACGAACACTACAGCCATCTCAGGCCGTGCGAGCATGGACTTTCCTCTACAACGTTGGCGTTGCAGCGATTACCCAAACGTTATGACATCCATTAGTATAGTGGAAACAAAAAGATTTTGCAACGTTTTTTTCTATGTAAAATGCTTAAACCTTTTCCCACCTTACATCATTCGTATAACTTACTTCCAAATACAGCTTTTTCTAAGTTAGATAAGCGTTTTAAAATATCCGTATTCGTGTTGTTATAAACCGGTTGTGCAACTGGTGTTTGTACAGGTTGTTGTGGAACTTGCGTTACTGCTAGTTTTTGTTCCTCTAATTCACGCTTTAAACGAGCATTTTGTTGCTTTAATTGCTCAAACTCTTTGTGGAAAGCTTCATAGTCTTTAATGATCATATCAAGAAACTTATCTACTTCTTCTTGCTGATAACCTCTCATACCTGTTTTAAATTCTTTTTCTAAAATATCTTTCGCTGTTAATTTAATTTTATCCGAAATCATTTTCTTCACCTCAAATTTTTACCAAAACTTTCATTAACTAAATTTTTTCAGAAACAATGCTTTTTGTCAATCATATATACGAGTACTATATTACATATTACTCTGCATTATTCCACTGTTCCTCTTCTATTATATCTTGTAACTCAGAAAAAAGAATGAAATAACTGTGATAATTTTCTATTTCCCCTTTTTTCTTTGCTGTTTCTACAATATATTTGGGACTTCCTGGTTTTTCTTCATCGTATACCGCTAAAAGTGCATCACTTTTTTCAATAAAAAATTGATTTTTTAATTTAAATTGCTCTGGGCTTTCATACTTCCGTTTCGTGATACTATCAACATGGTCTGCTTGAGAAAGAATAAATTCGTAATATTCACGATTATCTTCTTTCCAATTTTCTTCTTGTTCTAAAAACGGAGTGAATACCGCTAATTTTAAATCTGGATATTCTACTTGAATTTCAAAAACAACTTCAGCAGCCCATAATTCTACACCTAACTGGCCGCTTATTATAACCCATTCTAAACCATCTTCTACAAAAGTGGTTAATTTACGGTGTAATGCCTTTTTTATACACCCCACCCCTGGATGATCATTTTTAAATATTCCAAGTTCAAATGGCTTATATCCTGTTACTGCAATAACTTTCATATCAACACTCCAATTACAAAAAAAGAACTAGCATTTCGCTAGTTCTAACATATCATTTACTTTTTAAATATTCCACCAACGTTTGGTCCGATATTTGGACCTACTGGTGATACATTGTTTGGTAAAAACGGTGATACATTTGGTCCTGGTCCAAACGGTGATACATTCGGTCCTGGCCCAAATGGAGATATTTGATGACCGTGGTGATGATGACCATGGCCACACGGTCCACATCCACCGCCGAATCCTGGGTCGATTGGGTCCACAACATTTACATTTGAATTTGTTTGTGGGAAGAAGTTTTGGTTTTTAATTTGTTGATGATGTACATGTGTTGTATGTGTTGGGAAAATGTGTGGCACCACCGTTGTTGAAAAAGAGTGTGTTACGCATTGTTTCGTCGGATGAACGACAGGAGCAGTTGTACAAATAGGTCCTACAGGCTTATGCCCTCCAAAACAAGGATGACAATGATGCATAGTTTTTTCTCTCCTCTCTCGTTAAAAAAATCTGATTACACTTTACAGTATGAGAAAAGAGAGAAAGCCGTTTGTTATATATACCCATTTATTACAAGGAAATTTGTCTAGTCCTTTATTTCATATACCATACTTTCATAGACAACTCTTCAACATTACTTACCAAAAAAGCCTCCAACTTGCTTTACAATACCTGTCACCTGATTCATCGCATTCATCATTTGTCCAGCTGTATTCATCATTTTATTTACATCATAGTTACCATCGGATGTTTTAAATTGAGAAACAAAACTAGAAAACTGACTTGGCTGTTGTTGCTTTTGTTTACTCTGCGTCGGGTACGGCTGTTTTGGTGGATAAAACATCGCTTGTTGATTAGCATAGGGCGATGGTGGTGGCATATAATATTGCGAATTCATATAAGGCTGCTGCTGTTGTTGATTCATGTATGGTTGCTGAGCTTGTGATTGTTGAGCTTGATTCACATAAGGTTGCTGCTGTTGTGATTGTTGAGCCTGATTCACATGAGGTTGCTGTTGTTGTGGTTGTTGAGCCTGATTCACATAAGGTTGCTGCTGCTGTTGTGGTTGTTGAGCTTGATTCATAAACGACACTTCAAACGGTTGATAATAATTTTGATTTCCATAATAAGGCTCGAAAGGATACATATTATACCGTAAATATGTATCCGTATTATATTGGTACATATTTTGCTGTGCATATGGATTTGTTTGCTGATATACGTTAGATTGTTGAAACATGCATTCTCTCCTCCTTCACATAAGTTTCTACATATATAATATGTACCTATAAAATAATATGTGTGATGGAGTATCTGTCTATTTTTGTCGGAAGTTTAAATTTTTAAAAAATTAAAAAAGAAAACCCTTCCATGCTATGATAATTAAGAAGAAGATTCTCATGGGGGAGGAATCAACATGGTATTAGGGGATTTAAAACAAGCGTTTTCTCAAAAAAAGGGGTATTGCACAGAGAATGCAAATGAATTATTAGACTTTGCGAGACATTGGTATCTCGAAGGAAAAATATGCATTTCAGATTATCGAACATTAATAAAAGAATTAGAAATAAACGGCGCAACAAAACCTACAACAATGACAGAAGCATAAAAATAACAAGAGGGTTCTCCCTCTTGTTATTTACATTGCTCAACTATATTTTGCAAAGTATACGAAATGGCTTGGTGTGTTTCAAAGAATCGTTTACCTTTACCTTTATTTACAAAGCATTGTAACACATTCGTTTGTAAATTATCGTATACTTGATCAATTTGCTGTACATGTATATACTTTGGCTTTTCTTCTTTAATCCACGTATAAGCTAATTCTTTCCACTTCTTTAATTCCTCATCTACCATGTCTACAAATGGTTTCATATCCTTATAAAAGTCGTATTCGATTAGTTCTCTTTTTTTTATATTCGCTTCATTATTATACTGCATGAGTTTTTCTGAAGACTGTATTAATGCTTCATTCTTCATCTCTTTCCCACCTTATTATGCACTCACTACGACGTTTTGAAATGTCTTTACCCAATTCCCTTTTTCTTCGTGATGCACTAATTTATTTTCCATATGTTCAATATGCATTTCTGTTATTTCTATCTTATTACATATTTTTTCACTCGCATCCTTTAATGCATGATTCATTCTAATCCCTATATTCATTTCCAGCAAATCGAGAGAACTTAACATTTGATCCATTTTTTTCATTACATCTTCCTTCTGAACCATCGCCATATACAAAACGCCTCCTTCTTTGCTTTTCCTTTGTCATGTAATTTCGCCGAACGATTCACCACTCCTGCCCACATGACAAAACTAGTTGTTATTCGTCAAAGAAATCATTTCGTATGTCATTTATAGAAATGGTAACAATACAAAAAGGAGGTGTAGTACAATGGCAAAGAACAAAAATGAAAAAAAGAAAAACCAAAACAAACAACAAAATAAACCCGAGACTGGCAATCCAAAGCTAGATGGTCCAAACTTCCCTGCTACATAAAGCGAGACTTTATTACGTACGGTTAAATTTCAAGTCACCCTTAATCTCCTACTAGCATTACGTTTTGAGATTAAAGTCGTAGCAAGCATAGCAGGATTATTTCAAATTAAGAAGTCCCGTCTTCAAAATGGAAGACGGGACTTCTTTTTCATTATATCATGAACTCATCCATCCTTTTAACGAAACGATTTACGATAGATATCCTATAGATTTGTTCCCTCTTTCTCCTATACCATTCTGTTATATTAACTTCCTCTTTAGGTTCTTCAAGTACAAATAGCACATTCATTTTCATATTTGCACAAAACCAATCTCTCATTTCTATTTCTTCATGTAAAACAACAGGATAACTATCTCTAAGTGCTGGCGTACACGATTTTCTAGTTTCCTTTGAGTAAAATTCATAATCTTCTCTAGACCCAGTATGTGTAGTTTGCACTGCAAACTTATAAAACGAACCATTATAAATTGGATGAAACAATAACCATGCTAATTTTTTTCCCAGTTCTATACGCTGTTGTAACGTTTCAAATTGATAAACCGAAAATCCATACATCCTCCCTTCAATTGTTGGGAAGATAACTGCACTAATATGAAATCTTTCTTGTACTTTAAAAAGTGCAGTATGGAATACATGTTTTTTAAAATATGTGCTCTCAATGACTGGTTTTTGAATTTTATTTTGTTCATTTATAATAAGGGCTGTTATAAGCCTATTCATATCTCTTTTCTCCCAGAAAAGTAACCATTCTTTTTCCATAAAAATTGATACGCTGAAATATTGCAACAAATGAAAGAGAGGTGTACGTCTCTTCTTACTTTCCTCATACAATAATAGCTGAGGAAAGGCATCTAAGAAAATAATCCAATTAGCTTGTTCGTACAGAAGAAATAAATGTTTTTTTACCGTTTTAGGTAAAACAGTAGCATAATATCTCCCTTCTAAATCGGTCATATTCCATCCCGCATTTCTCGAAACCATACTCGCTAAAAAGGCCCACCTGATTTCACTATTTCTTAAATAATATTCTTGATAAGATTGTGTCCGAGAAATATTGTCCACATTAGCTATTTCTGTTTTCTTTGTAATATTGCGAATGATTGCTTTTTCTTCCTCTGTACAAAACTTTTTTTCTCGATTTTGTTTAATTTTCATATAATCATTCCATGTCAACATAAATAAGTCATCATACCTTTCATCAAAAAGGTCACATCTTTTTTCATTTTTTGATATAATCACCTTTGTAAGTAATTCTTAGTAAGTTGGGAGTGGACACACTATGACCATTCGTTACCCAAATGGAAAAAGGTATAATCAAGCTTCACAACCTCAAAAAACACCTATAAAAACACATACTTATAGCAACAGAGGTATGTCCCTTGAAGAGGAATTGAATGAAACAAATCAATATTACTTAACCCATAATATTGCATGTGTACATAAAAAACCTACACCTCTTCAAATTGTAAAAGTAGATTACCCCGCTCGAAGTGCTGCAGTGGTAAAAGAAGCGTATTTTAAACAACCTTCTACAACAGATTACAACGGTGTATACAAAGGGAAATACATCGATTTTGAAGCAAAGGAAACAAAAAATAAAACTAGTTTCCCACTTCAAAACTTCCACCTTCATCAAATAGAACATATGAAGCAAGTGGTTGCTCATAATGGAATTGCATTTGTCATTATTAAATTTACACTTTTTGATGAATTTTATTTATTAGATGCAAAACATATTATTGCATTTTGGAATCGTCAAAATACTGGTGGACGCAAGTCGATTACGAAAGAAGAAATAGAAGAGCATGGATCCTTATTATCATGCGGTTATCACCCTCGGATTGACTATATCCGTGTACTAGACACGGTTTATTTTTCGTGATAGAGTCATCACTAAGGCTCTTTTTTCGACTTTTGGGGGAGAGAATGAAAGGTAGGAGAAAGTATAATGTCAGATAATTATCGTTCTCGTACAGAACGAAATCATGTGAAAAATCAAGAGAAAAAAACACATAAAGAAGAAAAACCAAAGAAAAAAGGCTCCTTTTTCAAGAAATTCCTTATAGGTTGTCTGCTTCTTGGTATCGTTGGTCTCGTAGCCGGCGTTTCCGCTTTCTTTGTTATGGTAAAGGACGCTCCAAAATTAGACAAATCCAAACTTGTTAATCCTTTATCAACAAAGTTTCTTGATAAAAACGGGAATTTCTTCTATGAATACGGTGCTGAAAAACGAACGCATGTTACTTATGATCAAATTCCAAAAGTAGTTGAAAATGCATTCCTTGCAACTGAGGATTCGCGTTTCTATGATCATAATGGAATTGATTTTAAACGAACTACAAAAGCAGTTATGGAAAATGTCACTGGTGGTTTCGGTTCCCAAGGTGGTAGTACGATTACACAGCAAGTCGTTAAAAACTATTTTCTAACGATGGACAAAACTGCTAAGAGAAAAGTACAAGAGTGGTACTTATCTTATAAATTAGAGCAACAATACTCTAAACATGAGATTTTAGAAATGTACTTAAATAAGATTAATTTAGGTAACCGTTCATATGGTATTGCGACAGCAGCGCAAAAATATTATGGTAAAGATTTAAAAGACTTGCAATTACATGAAGCTGCTATGCTCGCTGGTTTACCCCAAGGTCCAAACATTTATGATCCAACAAAAAAGGAAAATGTTGAACGAGCAACAAATCGTCGTAATGTTGTATTATCATTAATGAATCGACATGGTTATATAACAAAAGAAGAAATGAATAACGCCGTTAAGATCCCAGTAACAGAGGGCCTTCAACCGTCTTCAGAAGTAACTGAGATGAAGTATCAAGCATTTTTAGATGCGGTTGTAAAAGAAGTTGAAAAAGAATATCCTGATGTAAATATCGGTTCAGATGGTTTAACGATTCATACAACACTTGATCAAGATGCTCAAGATTACGCTGACAAAATTATGGATGGCAATCTTATTAAGTATCCAGACGATCAATTCCAAGGGTCATTCGTATTTATGGATACACAGTCTGGAGAAGTTCGAGCAATTGGTGCTGGACGTAAAGAAAGTAAGTCTACTTTCAAAGGTCATAATATGGCAACTGATTTAAAACGCCAAGTTGGTTCAACAATGAAACCAATTTTCGACTACGGTCCGGCAATTGAAAATTTACAATGGTCTACATACCATCAATTAAACGATTCAGAGTATACGTATTCCAATGGTAAAAAAATACAAAATGCAACAAAGAGCTACAAAGGTGACGTTTCACTACGTGAAGCTTTGAAAAAGTCATTAAACATTCCAGCTTTAAAGACAGCACAAACAGTTGGTCTTAATAAGTCAAAAGAATTCGCTGAAGGTTTAGGCATGACCTTTAAAGAAGGAAAAGTCTACGAATCAACAGCAATCGGTAGTAACGAGGGGTCTCCATTGGAAGTAGCAGGTGCATATGCAACCTTCGGTAATAGTGGTAACTATAATAAACCACACTTCGTAAAAGAAGTAACCTTCCCGGACGGGAAAAAGAAAAGCTTTAAACCTAAGGAACAACGCGCAATGCAAGACTATACAGCTTACATGGTTACTGACGTTCTTCGTGACGTAGTAAAACCTGGTTCTGGTGGTACAGGTCCAACAGCATACGTTTCAGGTGTTGACGTAGCAGGTAAAACAGGAACACAAAACTTTGATGCATCAGTTCTTCAAAAATATGATATCCCAGCTGATGCAAACAGAGATAGCTGGTTTGCTGGATATACACCACAATACACAATGGCTGTTTGGACTGGTTACGAAAAAGATGGTCCAAAAAATTATGTTAGTGATCGCTCCACTAGAATTGCACAGCAAATGTTCCAAATAATGATGAGCAAATTCGCTACAGATAAATCACGCTTTGAACGTCCTTCTTCTGTACAAGAAATAAACGGAGAGTTATACGTTAAAGGTGCGAAAAAAGATGCAATTAAACAAATTAAAGTAGATGCCCCTAGTGGTCTGAATGTCACTTTTGATGGCGCTAGCACAGTTACACTAAACTGGTCTGGACCAGCAGAAGTTGACGCATATGCAGCCAGCTATAAAGCAACTGACGGTTCAAGTGGTAGCCTATCAATAAGTGGTACGACAGCTACTCTTGGTGGTATTAAACCAGGTGTTACTTACAGCTTCTCTGTAGTAGCGAAAAAAGGTACTGGAACAAGCCCAGCAATTGGTGCATCCTTCACTGCGCCTGGCGGAACTCCAGATGCGAAAAAAGCTGATGAAGAGGCTAAGAAAAAGGCCGATGAAGAAGCTAAGAAAAAAGCTGATGAGGAAGCCCAGAAAAAAGCTAATGAAGATAAAGTAAAACAAGACGAAGCTAAGAAAAAAGCTGATGAAGAGGCTAAGAAACAACAAGAACAGCAGCAACAACAAGAACAACAACGTAAACAGCAAGAAGAAGCTCAAAAGAAAGCTGATGAGGAAGCTAGAAGAAAAGCTGAAGACGAAGCTAAGAAAAAAGCTGAAGACGAAGCTAAGAAGAAAGCTGAAGAAGAGGCCAAGAAAAAAGCTGAAGACGAAGCTAAGAAACAACAAGAACAGCAACACCAAAATACCGGAGGAGATACACCTCAGGCAGACGGTGCTGTTGTTACAACAGAGTCCTAATAAACAAAAAAAGAAGTCCGTTTCTCTTAACGAGAAGCAGACTTCTTTTTTGTTATCATTTTCTTTACAAACAGCTTTTCTATTTCGATATATAACTGCGCTAATTGAATATAAGAATGATAATTACTCGGTTTCTTTATAATGAATGAATACCTTTCCATAAAATTAACAGGTTGCACTTTTAATTTATTCGTATTTATTTGCATTTCATTCAAACTATGAACAGGTTGCTCATTTAACCAATAGACAACCGATAACAAGTGAGCTGCAAAAAGAATCATTGGCCCCTCAGCCTCTTGCTTATCTCTATTTCGAAACAGTATAGCAATGTCTTCATGCTTATTTTTCCATACATTCAACACTGCTGGAATACTGTTTTCAATTTCCTTCCATGGCTCATACTGTCTTTCAATATCAAATATAAAGTAAGTATTTTGTATTATTTCTTCAAAAGACTCGTCTGTATGATACTCAATTGAATTTACGCTTTCTTTAAAAAATGGTAAGCAATGAAATTCTTTCGGTATTTCTATAACTCGCTCCATCCTTTATTTCACCTTCATTCGCTTCTTTCCTTCACGACATACTTCTAACAGCCTGCACTCCTCACATTGCGGTCGTTGTGCTTTACAGTGATAACGTCCAAAGAAAATCATACGATGATGCGTAACCCCCCACTCATCCATCGGTACTTTCTTCATTAACGTTTTTTCTACTTCTAACACAGAGTCTTTCCATCTACAAATCGCTAATCGTTTACTCACTCGCTCCACATGTGTATCAACAGCAATTGCCGGAATCCCAAACGCTACGGAAACTACAACATTCGCTGTTTTCCTTCCTACACCTGGTAATTTCGTAAGTTCATCTCGATCGCTCGGTACCTCCCCATTATAGTCATCTAATAACATTCGGCATAATTTTTGAATGTTTTTTGCTTTATTTCTATACAATCCGATAGAGCGTATATCTTGTTGTAATTCTTCTAGAGAAACACTTAAATAATCTTCTGGTGTTTTATATTTTTGAAATAAATTTCTTGTCACTTTATTTACAAGTACATCTGTACATTGTGCAGATAACGCCACCGCGATTACAAGTTCAAATGGATTGTCATGAACCAATTCACAATGTGCTTCTGGATACATATCCGCCATTGTGTCTAAACAATAACGGATTTGCGTTTTGTTAAGCATATTTCCCCTCCTATATTACTGCTCCAACCAATTATAAAAAGGCACTTTTCCAGTAAATTTCGTCTCTTGTTTTGTCATTTGTTGTGCTCTTTGTTGATTCGCTCTAAATTTTTGACCTTGATTTTGAGCCTGATCTACCGTTTTAATTCCATTCTTTTTCCACTCAAATAAAATACGATCAATATATCGGAAATTTAGTTTTCCACTCATTACAGCTTCTCTAAGAGCCGCTTGAATTAAATTTGGATGATGTTGATCTTGGTCCTCCCACATTCCTAACGTTTCACATTCGAACGGCGAAAGTGGTCTTCCAAATTCTTTTTCGAATACTGTATATAAATTTACTTGCAGCTGTTTTTTTTCTTTTTGCTCTTCCTCTATTGATTCATCCATTAAGAAATGTAATATTTTTTCCCATAACGGTTGTAAAGAATAACTTTCGCACATCATCGCTTCTGATCTTTGTCCACCTTCTAGTGATAAAAAACCTTTTTGAATCAACGCTTGAATTATTTCCATACATTTCATTTCTGTTATCGTCATCCGTTCAGAAATCTCTGAAGGAGTCGGAAACGAATTACCTGATTCTAAAAATGTATGTATATGAAGTACAACCATAAATTCCGTCTCATTTAAACCTAATTTTTTATAATGCATCATAAGCAATTTTGGAATTGCAATGCTTCCCTGCTCAAACCACTGTAACATCATTTTCTTTTTCATCACCAAACACCTCGCTCTCTAGTATAACACACCTTTAGCTATTTCTTTTTGCCACAATTCGTCAAAAAAACCTCCCCATTAATAGGGAGGTTTTGTATATTACATAAATGAAATATACAATTAAGCTTGCACTTTACTTTTCATAAATGTATGGATGCGTTCCAATGCTTTCTCTACTTGTTCAAGAGATGTCGCATATGATAAACGAACATTATTTGGAGCACCAAATCCTGTACCTGGTACAAGAGCCACTTTTTCCTCTTCTAATAGAGCTTTTGCCCAATCATCAACTGTTGCATATCCTGATAAAGCTACAGCTTCTTTTACGTTAGGGAATAAGTAAAATGCACCTTGCGGTTTAATACAAGTAAAGCCAGGGATTTGAATTAATTTATCATAAATGATGTTTAATCTCTCTTCAAAGGCTTGACGCATTGTTTCCACAGGTTCTTGTGAGCCTGCATATGCCGCAATTGCGCCGTATTGAGCGATTGAAGTAGGGTTTGACGTACTATGACTCGCTAAGTTCGTCATCGCTTTAATAAGCTGCTTATTTCCTGCAGCATATCCAATACGCCATCCTGTCATAGAATGAGATTTAGATACACCATTAATAATAAGTGTTTGTTCTTTTAATTCATTAGAAAGCTGGGCAATTGAAATATATTCTACGCCACCATAAATTAATTTTTCATAAATTTCATCAGAAACGATTAAAATATCATGTTCTAAACATACTTCTCCAAGCTGTTGTAATTCTTCTTTGCTATAAATCATTCCTGTTGGATTGCTCGGTGAATTAATAATAACTGCTTTCGTTTTCTCTGTAATTGCCTCACGCAGCTGCTTTGCTGTAATTTTGTACTCATTGTCTTCTAAACCTTCTACATAAACCGGCTTACCGCCAGCAAGCTTTACTTGCTCTGGATAGCTTACCCAGTAAGGAGTTGGGATGATAACTTCATCTCCCTCATCAAGTAATACTTGGAATAATGTATATAATGCATGCTTTGCGCCATTACATACAATAATTTCAGATGGATCATACGCAATACCTTGATCGCGAGTAAATTTCTTCACAATTTCTTGTTTTAACGATTGTAATCCACCTGTTGGTGTATACTTCGTATGCCCTTCTAACATCGCTTTATGTGCAGCATCCATAATATGCTCTGGTGTATTAAAGTCAGGTTCCCCTGCCCCTAATGCAATTACATCATGACCCTCTGCTTTTAATGCTTGTGCCTTTGCTGTAATTTCTAAAGTTGAAGACGGTGTTAAAGCAGCTACTCGCTTTGCTAATTTCATTTGTAGTTCCCCCTACATCTATTTTTCAATGCTATATCGTCTTAAAAATTTTCCATCTTTAAATTCAAGATAGTAATAACTATAACGATTGTCATCATCAATATATGTAACTTCCCATAGTGGTACATCATTTTCAAAGCCTAATTTCACTTTCATAATCTCTTTCGGCTTACTTTTTGATTCCTTACTTTCATTGCCGACTTGCTCTATTGTTCTTTGTATAGCCTCTTTTTCAGAAATACCTTCGCTCTTTTTCCTTACTACAGTATCCCCTTTTTTCTCAGGCACCCAAACGATAAGTTGTTCTCCCTTTTCATCTGTACCTTGCACGACTATATATGCAGATTTTCCGTTGTAATAATCAACAGATTTCACCTTTGTAAGCTTTGCTTTTTCTTTAGCAATTTCTACAAATTTCGACTCTTTTGGAATTTTCTTTCCCATCGCTTTATTATAAACATACGCCCCATATATTCCGCTAGCAACGATAACAATAATGATTGCAAAAATCCACTTTTTCATTGTATCGCTACGTTCTGTAAATCGTAAATACAGCTGTTTCTTTATCTTTTTCGTCTAATGCTAGTCCGAACATGAGGTCCTGCTCTTTTAACGTACGATTCAAACTATCAACAATTTTATACAAATCAGACGAATATTTAATACGCGTCGTTGATAGTACTTCGATTTTCTTCTCCATGAAAAAACTCCTCCGTTACACAAAAATTTCTAATTATAGAAGAACGCAATGCGGTTACAATAAGAGTACATTCTTTACAACCCCTGCTTCATCACCCATCTATTATAGCAGGACATGTACAGCAAAAAAAGGTTTCAAGTCGAAAACCAACACATTTTGTATACAAGAAGTAAGAAAAATAAAATTCCTCCTACCCACATTTTTTACGCCTGAAGTTTATAAGTACTTCAGGCGTATTTTTCTTCCATTTTTATTCATTTAATGGTTCTTCTAATTGTACTAATAATTCTTCTAATGGCCCTTCATAAAGAGGTACGTTAGGGATCGATTGTAGAAATCGTTTTCCATAGGAAGAACTCGTCAAACGACGATCTAACACTACTACCGTTCCTGTATCTGTATTCGTTCGAATTAAGCGGCCGAATCCTTGTTTGAAACGTAATATTGCTTGTGGCAACGCTAATTTAGCGAATACATCCTCACCTTGATTTTTTAGCCACTCACCTTTCGCTTCCATCATAGGTTGATGAGGAGGCGTAAATGGTAGACGGACAATAACAAGACAACTTAAGGCATCTCCTGGAATATCTATCCCTTCCCAGAAACTACTCGTCCCTAATAAAATTGATTTGTCGAACTCTTGAAACTTTCGAATTAAGCGGCTTCGACTTCTATTATTCACACTTTGTGTGAGTAATAAATAACCCTCTAATTCATCATTATTTTTTAAATTCGCATACGCTTCTTTTAACATTTCATACGAAGTGAATAAAACAAGCATTCTGCCTTTTGTGGCTTTCGCTATCTTTGCAATATGTTCCGATACAGATTCAATATATCGCTCATTACTTACTTGCTTAATAAAAGGTACATCCGTTGAAACCATTAATTTCATTTGTTCATCATAACGAAATGGCGACGGAACCTTTAAAGTATTTGGAGCGAAATCATGTAAACCAAGTTCCTCTTTTATATAATCAAACGTATCGTTAACTGTTAGTGTTGCGGATGTAAAAATAACACTCTTTTTTTCTGTTAAAAATTTATCAGCAAATCTTTCACCAATATGAACAGGCTGTGCATATAGAACTGTTGAATGAATCGTCCCTTTCGTTTCAGTCTCCATCCAAGTTACATACGAATTCTTTTCTAATACGAGTAACTGTAATGATTCTGCCATCTTTCTCAGCAACTCAATTAAATGCATAAATTCACCTGTTACAACATGCATCTCCCATTCTAACTTACTTTGCAATATATCCACTTGCTTCTCAAGAGCAGTTACTACCCTTCTTAATTCATATATAAAACGATTTGTTAATTCGACGATACTATCCCACAACTTACCTTTTTCTAGTTCTGCGTTATACCTATAGATGAGCGGCATATTATTTGTTCCTTGTTCTTGCTTTGTTTGTTTAAATATAAAAGTACGTAACATTTGGAAGAGTTCATCCGCATCAAACTTAAGTTCCTTCAAACTATAACTTATCATACGGAAAGTTGAACGAGATGCTTGCTCTGATTTTTTCATCATTTTATATACTTTGGAGAGTACATCTTCTGTTTCTAGCGTCCCAAGACGAGATATAACCAATTGAAAATACATACAAGAGAACTGTTCACCCAATGTTCTACTCGCAGCTTCTTCAATATGGTGAGCTTCATCAAAAATAATATGTTCGCATGAAGCAAACAGCGGTTCTTCACTTGAAAAATCTTGAAATAATAACGCATGATTTGTAATAACGATATCTGCAAATAAAGCTTTATTCTTCGCTCGCTGGTAAAAACAACGACTAAACCAATTACTTTGCATACCGCCTGGACTATACGCATCACTACAAATACGATTCCAAAGTAACTTTCCGCCCTCAGGAATATTTAATTCGTCTCGATCACCCGTTTCAGTTTGCAATAGCCAAACTAAAATCTTCGCTTTCGTAAGTGCCATATCATAATTTTTTTCTTCCTCTTGTAAAGCATACTCAAATTTGTGTAAGCAAAGATAATGCTTTCTTCCTTTTAGAAGAGCTGCATCAAATGAAAATGGCATTATTTTTTGTAATAACGGAATTTCTTTTTCTAATATTTGTTGTTGGAGTTGTACCGTTTGTGTACTTATAATGACAGGTTCTTCTTTTCTCTTTGCAAAATAAAGACTAGGAAGCAAATACGCAAGAGTCTTTCCTGTTCCTGTACCGGCTTCAATTAGTGAAAAACGAGAATCTCTTAACGCCGTATATATCTCTTTCATCATCAGTTGTTGACTTTCTCTTCTTTCAAACTTTGGCATATGTGATTCCAATTTATCCATCGTTTTATTCAAGAAAGCATCAAACTTTGATGAACACGTTTCTCCAAGGTTTAAGGAATAGTTCCGCTTTTTCAGCGCAATATTTCGATGTATTTCATACTCCGCTATATCTTCTTTACCATGCATTACTTTCTTTAAAATATTTTCAGAAAGCACATCAGCTATATCACTTTGAAACACGTCGCTTAATTCATAAAGCGATTGCAACGTGACAAGTGGTAACTTTTCAATTTCATTTAAAAATTGTAAAAATAATTCCGCTGTTGCAAGAGCATCACTATCCGCACGATGTGGTTGATCATGTTCTAGTTCGTGCTTCTTAGCTAAATCACGTAATTTATAACTATCAGCTGTCGGTAAAAGAATTTGAGCCAATTCAACCGTGTCGATTTTAGGACAATGTATTTCTGTATATCCAGCCTGCCTTAATTCTTCATTTAAAAAATTCCAATCAAAGTGAACATTATGCGCAACGAAAGCCGCACCTTGTAATAGCTCAACAATCATCGGGGCTACATCTTGAAATAACGGGGCTTGTTTTACAAGACTTTCATCAATCCCTGTTAATTCTGTAATAAATGGTGGGATCTCTCTCTTTGGGTTAACAAAAGACGAAAAAATCTCCAATATCTCTCCATCTTCTACTACAACAGCTGCAATTTGGGTAATTTTATCCTTCCCATCTTTCCAGGAGTTCCCTGTCGTCTCTAAATCAACAACGACATAACGCTTACTCATATATGTAACACCTCAATTTCTTACCGTTCAAACAACAATAATTTATATAATGTTACTATACCACGTTTTATCTCATCTTAATGAAAAGATGCACAAAAAAGCTATCTCCGCAATGGAGATAGCTTTTCTACTTATAATATCGTACCCGCTTTTTCAGCACCTAACATTTCAATAATTTGATTATTGTCGTCTAGTACTGCAATTTTTGGTTCTTGTTTATGAACCTCTTCTTCCGTAACTAGCCCATAACAAATAATAATTACTTTGTCCCCTGGTTGTACAAGCCTTGCCGCAGCACCGTTTAAACAAACAACACCACTACCGCGTTCCCCTTTAATAACGTATGTCTCTAAGCGAGCACCATTATTATTATTTACAATTTGGACTTTTTCATTTTCTACAATATTTACTGCATCCATTAAATCTTCATCAATTGTAATACTACCTACATAATTTAAATTTGCCTCCGTTACAGTTGCACGATGTAACTTTGCTCTCATCATTGTGCGAAACATAGATGCTCCCCCTTATTTAACCGTTAATGTTATATTGTCAATTAATCTTACATTTTCAAATTTAACTGCAATAGCTAAAATGATTCGTCCTTCGACTTTCTCTACCATTGTTAATGACGGATATGCATATAAATCCGCATAATCTACAGTGCCTTTCGTATGCGTCTCAATATACTCTTTCACAAGATTTGTAATGATTTCTGGATTACGTTCACCTGCCTCAATTCTTTCTTTCGCTATACATAGACTGCGGTATAAATGAAGAGCCTCTTCACGTTCATCTTGTGATAGGTACACGTTACGAGAACTTTTCGCTAATCCATCTTCTTCCCTTACAATATCAACTGGTACGATTGTAACTGGAATATTGAAATCAGTTACAAATCCTTCAATTACTGCAACTTGTTGAGCATCTTTCATACCGAAATAAGCACGCGTTGGCAGCGTAATATTAAATAGTTTCATTAGTACAGTTGCAACACCAGCAAAATGACCAGGTCTTTGTTTACCGCATAATACGTCCGTGCGTTTCACAACTTCTACTGTTGTTGTTTGTTCTGATGGATACATTTCTTCTACACTCGGATAAAATAAATAATCTACACCGTTTTCTTTTGCTACATTTTCATCTCTATCAATATCACGAGGATATCGATCTAAATCTTCATTTGGGCCAAATTGCAGCGGGTTTACAAATACACTTAAAACTACAATTTCATTTTCTTCTCTTGCCTTACGTAATAAGGTAGCATGCCCTTCATGTAAATAACCCATCGTTGGAACAAAACCAATACTTTTTCCACTTGCATGCAGTTCGTTTGTAATTTGCTGCATCTCTTGCACTGTAGTTACGATTTTCATTATTGTTTTCCCCCGTATAACGCTAAGCGGTCTTCTTCTTTCATTGTGAACGAATGTTTTTCTTCAGGAAATTGCCTTGTCTTTACTTCAGTAACGTATTGTGAAATCCCGCGCACAATCTCCTCTTGAACAGAAGTATATTGCTTCACAAATTTTGGAACACGATTTACGCCATATGAGATAAGATCATGATAAACAAGCACTTGCCCATCTACTTTTTGTCCTGCACCAATCCCGATTGTTGGTATTGTTAGTTGTTCTGAAATAAGTTCTGCTAACTGCATTGGTACACATTCTAACACAAGCGCTATTGCACCAGCTTCTTCACATTTCTTTGCATCTTCTATTAATTTTTTTGCACTCTCCGCATCTTTTCCTTGCACTTTATATCCACCCAACACTCCTACAGATTGAGGTGTTAAACCTAAATGCGCTACAACAGGAATTCCTGCGTTCGTCAAATATTGAATCGTTGATATAACTTCTCCAGCACCTTCTACCTTCAATGCGTGCGCCCCGCTCTCTTGAACGATGCGGCGTGCATTCATCATCGTTTCTTGTAATGATACGTGATACGACATAAATGGCATATCAGTTACAATAAACGTCTCTTTCGCTCCGCGGCGTACAGCTTTCGTATGATGAATCATATCCTCTACTGTTACAGGTACTGTTGAATCGTATCCGAGTACAACCATTCCAAGAGAATCTCCAACTAAAATCATATCAACTTCAGCTTCTTCTGCTAATTTAGCAGATGGATAATCATACGCCGTTAGCATTGTAATCGGCTCACCTTGCTCTTTCATCTTCAAAAAATCTGTTTTTGTTTTCAAAAACTACTCCTCCTTTATGCAGGAGAGAGGAGATGGCCGAAATCATATAAAAAACCCCTCTGGCCATAAAAGGGCAGAAGGGTTGTGTGTTAGTCGGCATTATTCATCCCTCTGTCCCAGTCCGTTATTGGATCAAGGCAGAATCCAAGTTATTATTTTTCATATTACTTCGAATCATGGTGCAGTTCACTCTGATACTGCCCACATTCGAACTAATTATAGCAAACTACAAAAAGGAATTACTACATTTTTTTGAAAAAATAATTTTTTATTCTTATTACGGTATATGAAATTTAACAAGAGAGTATATATGCTATAAAGTGAAAATTTAATCAGCCCGACAAATAGCGGGATAAAGTTTTTATAGATAATTCAATCTTGAAAAGATACATGTTTTTTCAACGCATGTTAAAAAAATCTAAGTTAATTTCTTCTATAATCAATTGAACTGTATAGTATAACTCTTAAACTAATGATGCAGGTTAATTGAGGAAAAGTACTTAACAAAGGAGAATTGCAGATGTCTATGAACAGGTGGTTATTTCGATTCAGCAGTTTGCTTGTAATGATTGTATGGTGGATGTCTTTAGGATCCTTTCATGTATTTGCCTCAGTTAATGTCGTAACACAACCCACCGATTTAACGAACGTGATTGAGGTTGAACTAAATGATGATTACTTTAATCCAAATGTCATCACGATTCCGCTTGAAGGATCTACAACATTACTATTGAAAAATAAAGGTAAAAACGAGCACACCTTTACAGTGAAAAAACTCGGCATTGACGTCGTAGTCGAGTCAGGAAAAGAAAAGAATATTACCGTGAAACCTAAAAATACTGGTACATATGAATTAATATGTCGATACCATCTTCTTAAAGGAATGGAAGGCAAAGTAATCGTCAAATAACATGCCAGGCCAACTAGACGGAAGATATTTTGAAGTGAACTTTAAATATGAAAAGAATTTATTATCATGTTACAAATTCAACTCAAAAATATTGAAATAAAAAGAAGTTCCAAAAGAGGAACTTCTTTTACTTAATTTCGATATCTGCAGAATGAATATGATGTACTTTCCCCTCATGATCCTCCAGAAGTAATACACCATCCTCTGTGATTCCTTTCGCTAACCCCGTAATCGTCTCTCTCATCGTTCGAGCAGTAATTTCTTTCCCGATGCTCACAGCGTAACTTTCCCAAAGAATTTTAATGACAGAGAAACCATTTTGTAAATACTCTTCATATAATTTTTCTAGTTGTAAATAGATTTGTTGCATAAGTTCTGCACGAACAATCGGCTTACCTGATTCAATCGCTAATGAAGTAGCAATGTGCTGAATTTCTTCATCAAAATGTTCTTGCTTTTGATTCGCATTAATACCGATGCCCATAATGACAGCATTAATTTTATCAGGATCCGCTTGCATTTCTGTTAATATACCTACAGCCTTTTTACCTTGAATTAAAATATCATTTGGCCATTTTATTCCCACGCCTACACCTGTACATTTTTCAATTGCCTGTGCAACACTAACAGCCGCTAACAAAGTAAGTTGCGGTGCATGATGAACTGGAATCGATGGGCGTAAAATAATACTCATCCAAATTCCTGTTCCTTTTGGTGAATGCCATTTTCTGCTTAAACGACCTCTTCCCGCTGTTTGTTCTTCTGCTACAACGATAGTTCCTTCTTCTGCACCTTCATAAGCCAGTTTTGCTGCAATGTGCTGCGTTGATTCAACAGTTTCTTCAAAATACACTGTTCTACCAATTCGCTTCGTTTGTAGCCCTAACTGAATTTCATTAGCAGTCACTTTGTCTGGCTTACTTGCAATTCGGTAACCTAATCGACGCACAGCTTCAAGTTCATATCCCTCACTCCGGAGATCTTCCATATGTTTCCATACAGCAGTTCTTGAACAACCAAGTTTATCACTAATCGTTTGGCCGGATACAAACTCGCCATCCGCTTCAGAAAAAACTTGTAATAACTGCTTTCTTATAGTAGATTGCATCCTTGCAGCCACTCCCTTATACGCTCTTTCTCATTAACTATGTTCCCTTGTACGATTGCTTCCTCGATTTTCTGAAGCATTTCAGCAACCCACGGACCAGGCTTTTTGTTTGCCCAGTTTAATAAATCATTACCAGTCACATTCATTTCTTGACGCTCCTGGATTGGCAATACATGAAACATTGATTGTACTCGTTTAACAGATGTAGGGTCATAGCTTTCAATCATCGCTTCATATACTCTCTCTGCCATTTCAGCGATATGAATTCCCGTTTTATAAAGAAGGACTGTATCCCAACCCCTCTCCTTTCTAGTACGGATTGCCAATAAAACTGCAACAATATCTTTTATTTTTTTATTCGAAAACTTCCATTGACGTAAAAAGACAGATGGATGTTCTTCTCCGATACAATATAAGAAAAATGCCCACGCCTCAATATCCGTTTCGAAAGAATCCCATTTATACCGCGTAGCTGTTAAGAGTCTTTCTTCTGACATTTGTAAATATGGCAAATGAGAAAATAGCTTCGTCTCTACTAATTCTTTGAGACCTTTCACACAATATGTACCAGTTAACAGTTTCTCAAACTCTACTGTAATGCGCTCAATTGCTATATGTTCTAGCAAATGCCCATACGTTTCAATCGCTTGCTTCGTTTTCGTTTCTATTGAAAAACCTAACGTGCTTACAAACCGAATACCACGTATCATTCGCAGGGCATCTTCTTGAAAACGATCCGCAGCATTTCCAACTGTCACGATTTCTCTCTGTTGAATGGCTTCCTGTCCAGCGAATAAATCAACCATTTCGCCTTCTTCTGTCATAGCAATTGCATTCATAGTGAAATCACGACGTTTTAAATCCTCTTCTAATGAACGAACAAATTGAACACTACTAGGTCTTCGAAAATCTTCATATTCGCTTTCTGTTCGAAAAGTAGTTACCTCATAAGGCTCACCATTTTCTAAAACAATTACAGTTCCATGCTCAAGACCAACAGGAACATTTCTTGGAAATATAGCCATCACTTCTTCTGGTAAAGCAGATGTCGCAATATCAATATCTCCAATCGGCCTATCGATAATAAGATCTCGTACGCTCCCACCAACAAAGTAAGCCTCATGTCCTTGTTGCTTTAATGTCTCAATAATAGAACTAGCTTTTTTAAATCTTTCCATTTTTGTCATCCCTTAGTACGTCATAGTAAATCGTTTCATATTGTGAAACAATTTTTTCTGAGCGAAATTGCTCATAAACACTTTCTCTTGCTCGTTCTCCCATATTACGATGAAGTTCCTCGTCCTTTAATAGCTGAGTAGCTTGATTTGCCACTCCTGTTGTATCGCCAACTTCACATAAATATCCTGTTCCCCCGTGTTGAATAACCTCTGGAATACCTCCGACCCGTGTTCCGATACAAGGTACACCACACGCCATTGCTTCTAATAAAACAAGACCAAAACTTTCCTTCTCTGATAGAAGCAACATTAAATCACTCATCGCAAGTAGTTCTGCAACATTATCTTGCTTGCCTAGGAATAAAACGCGATCTTCAATATGTAAATTCTTCACTATCTGTAAAATCGTACAGAATTCTGGTCCGTCTCCAACAAGAAGCAACTTCGCATCTACTTCTTTAACAATTTTAGCAAATGCCTGAACAACATCCTGCACACGTTTCACTTTACGGAAATTCGAAATATGAATAAGTACTTTTTCGCTCTCACTTATACCGTATTCTTTCTTTAATTGAGACATATTACGCTTGAAATATACACGTTCGTCTATAAAGTTATATACCGTTTGAATTTCTTTACTTGGTTTTACAAGCTCATGCGTTTCGTTAATTAATGAATGCGAGACAGCAGTTACAACATCCGATTGCTCAATACCAAAACGAATTAAATTATTTAACGAAGGGTCGGAACCTAACACAGTAATATCTGTTCCATGCAAGGTTGTAACAATTTTAATACGCTCTCCGATCATTTGTTTTGCTAAATATGCACAAATCGCATGTGGTATTGCGTAATGCACATGTAAAATGTCTAGATTTTCTCTTTGTGCAACCTCTGCCATTTTACTTGCTAACGCTAAATCGTATGGTGGATATTGAAATACAGAGTATTGGTTTACCGTCACTTCATGAAAATAAATGTTTGGATATACTTTATTTAACCGGAATGGTAAACCCGATGTAATAAAGTGAATTTCATGCCCGCGTTCCGCCAATTGCTTTCCTAATTCTGTTCCAACAACTCCAGAACCACCTACAGAAGGATAACATGTAATACCTATTTTTAATTTCATTTACATCCCCCTAATAAATCAGCATGTAATAAAACCGGTTTCTTACTCATAAATCCCTCGGCATACAAGACTCCAACTTCTTTTCCAAACATCTTCTCACGAGCAATCACCGTTTCAACGTATCCTTCTGTTAACGGTGTCTTAACCCCATCACTCCCTGTTGAAAACTGACTTTCATACGATTCTAATGCTTCCACCTTTATAGAGAGGTGCTCACTTATATCTATACAAAAATTCGGTTTATGAAAACCATTAATCATATAATTATAAAAAGACTCCACACGATGTGGTGCAAGTTCCGGCATATATTTACGGATTCCTGCTGAAAAAATAGCCTCTTCCACAAGCTTTGCACAATTTGCATGATCTGGATGGCGATCTTCATAGTACGGCGCAAAAACTAGTTTTGGTTTATATGTACGGATCACCTTGACAATTTCACGTATATACTCTTCTTTCATATACAAACCACGGTCTGGCATCGCTAAATTCAGTCTCGTTTTTACTCCCATTATACGAGCTGCAACCTTTGCTTCTTCTTTTCTCAACTCTATCGTTCCATTTGAAGAAAGATCAGCTTCTGTTAAATCACAAATACCTACTTCATACCCTTGCTTTGTATATTTAGCGATGGTACCAGCCATGCCGATTTCAACATCATCGGCATGAGCACCAAACGCTAATATATGTAATCCACTCATAATTGTTCCCCTCATTTTCTTAACTTACGATAATCTAAATCTCCTCGCTCTAATGCGTGCATTAACATTTCAGCACTTGCCATATTCGTTGCAAGTGGAATCGCATATACATCACATAAACGAAGCAATGCATTCACATCCGGTTCATGCGGCTGTGCTGTTAATGGATCGCGGAAGAAAATCACCATATCTAAATCATTTTTTGCAATCATTGCACCAATTTCTTGATCTCCACCAAGAGGGCCAGATTGATATCTTGTTACAACTAATCCAGTCGCTTCCATAATGCGAAGCCCTGTCGTTCCTGTTGCAAATAATTCATGTTGTTCAAAAATTGGTTTATATGCGTATGCAAACGAAACCATATCATTTTTCTTTTTGTCATGTGCGATTAAGGCAATTTTCATCCGTTGTCTCCCCTTTAGTCGATAATATTTTCTAAACCGTACACAAGATGATCCAGGTTCATTACTGTCTCAATTGATAGTTTTACACCTGACATAAATGATGCACGATTGAATGAATCATGACGAACTGTTAACATTTGTCCATCTCCACCGAACATTACTTCTTGGTGTGCAATAAGCCCTGGCAAACGTACACTATGAATGTGAATACCGTCTACATTTGCACCACGTGCACCTGCTAGTTGCTCTACTTCATTTGGATGACCTTGCTGCTTTGATTCACGATTTTGACGAATTAATTCTACCGTTTTTACAGCTGTACCAGATGGTGCGTCTAATTTTTGATCATGATGTAATTCAATTACCTCAACATCTTGGAAATATTTCGCTGCCATTTGTGAGAATTTCATCATAAGAACTGCACCAATTGCAAAGTTTGGAGCAATAATTGTTCCTACTGCTTTTTCTTTTGCATTCTCTGTTAAACGTGCCAATTCTTCTTCTGTAAATCCAGTTGTACCAATAACAGAACGAAGTCCACGCTCAACTGCAAGTGTAACGTGTTGTTTCCCAACTTCTGGTGTTGTTAAATCTAACAACACGTCTGCTTCTACTTCATCTAAACAAGTATGTAAATCAGCGTAAATCGGTGCATGTAATGCTGGCATGCCAGGTAAATCAGAAATCTTCTCACCACCATGCTTATAATCCACTGCTGCTACTAAATTTAAATGTTCCGTTCTTTCCATAAGAAGGACTGCTTCATGTCCCATACGTCCTCTTGGTCCGGCGATAATTACTTTAATTTCTTTCATTATTCTTTCTCTCCCTCATCAATACGTGTCCAGCGATCTTTATCACGTGTATTAAATTTGTTCATTACAATGTTATGTGCTGTCTCTAAATCAATATTTAAACTATTTGCCATACAAATCATAACAAATAATACATCTCCAAGCTCTTCTTCAATACTATTTTCTTTTTCAGTTGTTTTCTTCGGTTTCTCACCATAATAATGATTTACCTCTCTTGCAAGCTCTCCCATTTCTTCCGTTAAACGAGCCATCATTGCAAGCGGACTGAAATAACCTTCTTTAAACTGACCAATATATGCATCTACTTCTTTCTGCATATCTTTCATCGTTTTTGCTTCCATACTATTCACCTCTAATCCTTCCTCTTTCATGTTAGCCAATTCATCGCGATTTGACAAATATTATTCCCCGCCAAACACCTATTTGCGACCCTTTTTTGGATAGACTATAATAAAGTGAAACTTCTTTTGCGATTTTTGCAAAAGATCAGCCCGAACTAATCGGGTTCCTACGGCTGGTTCGCCTTTCTTCAGAACTTTATCTCCTACAAGCCGTTGGTACGGGGTAAAGTGAAACTTCTTTTATGTGCTTTTCGCAAAAAATCAGCGCACACCAATCGGGTTGCAACTAGAAATTACTTATTATTATGTTTTACTGTTTCAGCGGAGCAATGCAATCATTACATAATTAGGGGGATTTCTATATGACATCAAAATTGAAGATGCGAAATATTATTTTTATTTTAATCGGTTCCGCTATATTTTCTTTCGGTATTGTCAATATCAATATTGAAAACCACCTTGCAGAGGGTGGGTTTACTGGTATTACACTATTATTGTATTTTTTATTTAAGTTTGATCCTTCCTACTCAAACTTAATTTTAAATATCCCTATATTTTTTATTGGTTGGAGGTTACTTGGCAGAACGACATTTTTATATACATTAATCGGCACCTTTAGCGTATCTTTATTTCTATGGATTTTCCAGCGTTACGAAGTGCTAAACTTACATTTAAACTTGCAAAATGATATGACACTCGCAGCTTTATTCGCTGGGGCATTTATAGGTATCGGCCTTGGAATAATATTTAAATATGGCGGGACTACTGGCGGTGTAGATATTATCGCACGACTAGCTCACAAATATGTTGGCTGGAGTATGGGAAAAACAATGTTTATGTTTGATGCTGTCGTTATCGTAGTCTCTATTCTTACCTATTTATCATACCGCGAGGGCATGTATACGCTAGTTGCTGTTTTTATCGGTGCTAAAGTCATTGATTTTATGCAAGAAGGGGCTTATGCTGCAAAAGGAGCGACTATTATCTCAGAGAAAAACGATGAAATTGCTGCCAAAATTTTATCTGAAATGGAGCGCGGAGCAACCTTTTTAAAAGCCGTTGGATCGTATACAAAAGTGGAACGTAACGTATTGTATTGCGTTGTTGCTAAAAATGAAATCGTGAAATTAAAAAATATTATTACGTCTGTAGATCCTCATGCTTTTGTCGCTGTAAGTGATGTACATGATGTAGTTGGTGAAGGATTTACGTTAGATGAAAATAAAAACCCTTTACATAATTAAATGTAACTAGAAAAGCACCTTAGCTTTTCTAGTTTTTTATTACAAGTCTTTTAAGCTTCTCCAAATCCTCATAAATAAGCTCCAATAAACTCCGATTATAAAAAATAGAAGCTGGATGAAAAGTTGGAAAAACATGATATTCATTCTCTGACCATATAAACTCTGCACTTTGCATATCCTTTAATTTTTGAATGGGCTGTTTTAATAATTGCCCATGTACATCTGTGATTTTTTTATTTTTTCCTGTTAAACGTTGAAGACCGATATTTCCAAGCGTGACGATAAGCTTCGGATTTATTTTCTCTAATTCATAATCTAATAAAGGCGCATGGGCAACTATTTCTCCTTGATTTGGCGTTCTATTATACTTTTTTTGTATGATTTCACCATTTCGTTCTTTTTTCTCTCGCCATTTATAAGGTCTACTCCGAACAGCGCTCGTAATATATACTTCTTCCCTTGTAACGTGAATACGCTCTAAAAAACCCATTAATTGTTTTCCCGCCCTCCCGCTAAACGGAATCCCATTATGAATTTCTGTTTCACCAGGCGCTTCTCCTAACAACATAAATTTGGGATTTTCAGGGCCTTGTCCACTTAAAAAACCTTCTAGTTGATAAGGAGCACTACGCTCTTTCACTTGTTTTACTAAATGGTCTGGATATTTCATTTCCCCCCACCGCCTTTCCGCATTACTTCTATTATTTCTATTTGCAATACATTATATAATTCAAGCCACACAACAAAAAAAGACTATCAAAATTGATAGTCTTTAGTCGTCGCTACGCTGCATACCAGTATACATTAATACGAGACGTAATAATTCAAATACCGCTACAGCTGCAGCTGCTACATATGTTAATGCTGCCGCATTTAATACTTTACGAGCTTGGCCATATTCATCTGTTGATACAATACCTAACGCTTCAATTTGTTGCATCGCACGCTTTGACGCATCAAACTCAACTGGTAATGTAACGAGCTGGAACACAACACCTGCTGCCATTAGAATGATACCTAATAACAACAAACCAGACATTTGTGCAAATATACCGATTAGGACGAAAACCCAAGACATATTCGAACCAAAGTTTGCAACTGGCACTAACGAATGACGAACGCGCATAAATTTGTAATCTTTTGCATCTTGAATTGCGTGTCCTACTTCATGTGCTGCAACTGCCGTACCAGCAACTGAATGTCCATAATAGTTATCTGTTGATAATCGAACCGTCTTAGCGGTTGGATCATAATGATCTGATAAATGACCTGGTGTTTCTTCTACAGCTACGTTGTATAATCCATTTTCATCTAAAATTTTTCGAGCCACTTCCGCTCCTGTCATACCTGATGTTGAATAAACTTGTGAATACTTGCTATAGGCACTACGTACTCTTGACTGTGCATACAACGGTATGATCATTATGATCGCGAAGTAAATTAAATAAAACATCATGAACCTCCATTGAAGTTTTAATTATAGTACTTCTCATTCTATTTTCTTCTGCCACTATTGTCAATAAATAAACCTTACAATCCATATCTTTACTTATTACATTATCTATTTTTAGAATGTACATTACTTTTTCTTTTCTCTCTCTCTCCTTTATACTTTCTCCATCCAACATAAGTTAATGTGAATAAAATAAGTCCCCCAGTAATTGTCATAAACCAAATGAGAGAGGGTGCAATTTCATCCTTTTTTACTGTGTGAAATATCTTTTGCAAATCCCCTTTAATAATCCCTAATTGCATTTGGCCGCCTTTCGTTTTTAACATAACGTTACGAAATTCATCCAAATAAGATAAATGAGCATTTACACGCTGTACCTCGTTTTCTGGCAAAGCAATCATTAAGCTTGGATAAATAATATTGAATTCATTTAAAAATGTATTTAACGTTTGTTGAAACTGCCCAACATCTTCTTTTTCCATCGCTTTTTCCATTTGAGAAAAGGCATCCATTACTTTTCTTTCTCTTTCCATCCAAAGCGGTTGATATTTCGATACTTGCGCATCAACAGCAAGTTGTAATGCCAGCACATTATCCATTTTAGCTTGCTTACCTAAACCTTCTTCAAAGAGCGATTGTTGCGCCTTGTCGTAAGCTAAAGAAATAACTCTAACTTGATCTGGTGTTACTTCCTGCTTCTTTTCATTCCCCTTGATTAAAAATTGCTCTGAGAAAAGTTGTAATACTTGTACTGCTTTTTCATCTTCATTACGCTTCACTAACTGTAACGAGTCATCTAACAACCCTGTTAGCTCATTCCACTCTTCAGCATATATACGTAATGGAAACATTATAATTAGAAATGCTATCAATCCAATTAATGTTCTCTTCATCCCGGTCCCCCCTATAACTACTAGTACAAAATATGTTAATTGGGACAAGAATAGAACAGAACTGAACCGAAAAATATATTATCGTTTTACAAAGAAAAAATTCTCTTTAAGCAGAGAATTTTTTCTTTGACATCCTTTTCTTTTTTACGAAATATCTATATAAACTATAACAAAGTATACTACCACCTAAAATGAATAATAAAATAGCACACGCAGCATGCATAAAGAACTCCTCTGGTAGCATTAATATAACTGGATCCGTTTCAATATCAAACATCCAATAATCATTACTGAATAAAAGCTTATGGAATAATACAAAGCTCTTTTCAAAATTAATAGCGATTGGTAACATAAGCGCTATCGGAAAAATGATTGTTAAAATCGATCCGTGCAGTAAAAACTTTTCATTTTTCTTTTTTAATAAATAAATTCCGCCTATCACTGCAATCATAATTGTCGCATACATCACATATTGAATCTTTACTAAAATATTTTTAACATCTACAAAATGAATACGGCCATTTGTAGACATATCTAATGTTGGCAAATGTAATGCTCCGTCATAAAACGGGGATAAATATGTAATAAGCACATCGTAATTTCTTTTAATTTCATCCTTCGTCATATCCGCTAAATCAGGAATATTTAAAAAATCAATTTCAAAATAATACAGCCATTTTCCATACACAACTGCCGTTGTTGCAAGTGCAAAAATAGAAAATGCTATGCTATATGAAACAATTAAAGTAATCAATCGATCCAATATTTTTGTACCACTCTTATTTTTCTCCATGTTCTCCCCCTAAATGTTCTAACCATCATAAAGAAAATTGTTTCCTGTGCTCACGTAAGCAACAATAATATGTAATACATAGTACAGCAACGCTTAACCAAAACGTAAAATAACCAATTTCCTCTACAAACAAATGCATAATTCCATATCGCGGCATTTGCCAAAATAAATAATCAATTGCATCGTTATGCAACGTCCACACACCCGCTACTATAAAATGCCATTTTTTTATACGGTAAAATGGAGCATATAAAACACCTTGCACCGCCATCGCAAAGTGCGAAAGCATTAACATGTAGCCCATAAGGCCAATAGAACCTTTTACGTAAATCATAATCGCATTTACAACAACAGCCCAAATACCATATTTTATTAAAGTAACAATCGCTAGTGCTTCTATTAATCCCCAGTTTCTCTTTGTCAAAAAAGCAATTAAAACAAAGAAAAAAAAGAGACTCGCCATAGGACTATCTGGTACAAACGGCCAAAATATAGGTGACGTTTCTTTCAATTGATTTCCGTACCATATAAACCCGTAAATTGTACCTAATATGTTAACAACCAATAAAAATAATAATACCGAGCGTTGTCTTAACATTGCATACAAGTACACCAATCTGTATGTCCAACACCTTTCAAGCAAAGTAATTCATTCACTAAATCCTACTCTATTATAACAAACTTCATCCAACTAAATATAAAAGCTGACTACAAATTTTGTAGTCAGCTTTTTATTATTTTTTATTATACTTTGCAACGAATTCCGAAAGCTTCTTCAGTTCCTCATCTGTACCTTTAAATACACCTTTAGGCATGGAACCTTTTCCATCTTTCGCAATTTTAGCAATTTCTTCTGGCTTTAAAGTTAAGTTTTGCAGTGCTGGTGCTGCCGCCCCGCCCTGTAAGTTGTCACCATGACATGTTAAACAAGTATTTTTTTGCATTAATTTATAGCCATCATCATTTTTATCAACTGGCGCTGTTTTTACAATTGCTCCTTGTTTCTTTGCAGCTTCCCAGTCGTGGTGTGCTACAGATTCCCAAGTTAAAAAGATAATCGATGCAATTGCTAAAAGCATAAATCCAGTTGCTACAGGACGCTTCAATGGACGTCTTTCTGGACCTCGATCAAGAAATGGAGCTAACAGTAATGCACCAAACGCAATCCCTGGCATAATAAACGCTCCAATTACAGTAAATGAACCGGAAGCATAAGAATACTTTAATAACTGATACAAGAATAAGAAATACCAATCTGGAAGTGGTATATATCCAGCATCTGTTGGATCCGCCATTCTCTCAAGTGGCGACGGATGCGCCACTGTTAAACATAAATAACCGATTAAAAAAACTGCACCAACCATCCATTCTTTTAACAAGAAGTTCGGCCAAAATGCTTCTGTTTTCCCTGGGTATTCAGAATAGTCTTTTGGAATATTTGGTTTCCGAGCTACTGGTACCCGAGAATCTCCTACAAACTTCATCCCTTTGCCGCGATGCATAATCTCCCTCCTTTAGTTCTTTCCCCTTTAATTTAGCAATCTCTTATAGTGGACCGGAAATACCTTGTTTGCGAATCATGATGAAGTGGAAGGCCATTAAACCTAGAAGTGCTGCTGGTAAGAAGAAGACGTGAATAGCAAAGAAGCGAGTTAATGTTTGAGCGCCAACAATTTCGGAATGACCAGCGAGTAATGTTTTAATATAAGGACCAATGAGCGGTGTTTGCTCTGCAATTTGAATCCCTACTTTTGTAGCAAATAAAGCTTTCATATCCCACGGTAATAAATATCCGGTAAAACCAAGACCTAACATAACAAAGAAAATAAGAACACCAACAATCCAATTTAACTCACGGGGCTTTTTATACGCACCTTGGAAGAAAACTCTGAGTGTATGTAAAAACATCATTACAATTACGAGACTAGCACCCCAGTGGTGCATACCACGAACAATTTGCCCATAAGCAACTTCATTTTGTAAATAGTAAACGGATTCCCAAGCATTTTTAATATCAGGCACATAATACATCGTCAAAAACATTCCAGATAAAATTTGAATTACAGTAACGAAAAAGGTAAGTCCTCCAAAGCAATAGACGAATGCAGAAAAGTGATGTGCCGGGTTTACATGTTCAGGTACTTCATGATCAGCGATATCACGCCATATTGGTGTAATATCTAATCTTTCATCTACCCAATCATAAATTTTATTTAACATCTACTTTGCACCCCCTCTTGGCTTTGCTTTTCCTAGATACAGCGTTCCATCTTTCACTTTAGACTCGTACACATCAAGCGGAGCAAGGGGTGGCGTACCCTTAATGTTCATCCCATCTTTTGTATAACGCCCCCCGTGACATGGGCAAAAGAATTGATTCGGATGTGCTTTGTCCGAATTCCAGTTAACTGTACATCCTAAATGTTTACATACTGGAGAGAACGCAACAATGTCTCCGCTTTCATCTTTATGAACCCAAGCCGATTTTGGTTCTTCAGACTTGTACCAACCATCAACCTGCTTCACTTTAAAATCGAAACGCTTCGGCTCTGTTGTAATATCCTTTACTTGCGCAACAGCAACCATATCTGTTCCGGCTTCTTTTCTTAACACCGGATCAAGCGCAAATCGCGTCATCGGCATTAAAATACCGGCAGCCATAAAGCCTCCTACCCCTGTGAGTGTGTAATTTAAAAATTGTCTTCTTGACACGCGATGTTCTTTCTCGCTCACGAAAATTTCCCCCCTCTATCAGAAATTGTCCCCTCGTGATAAATTATATAAAAAATAAAAACTAGGACACTATCATGATATAATACGCTCATGCACAGGTCAATATCATACTACTCATAATAATAAGAACTTTCTGTTTATTGCGAGTTTCCCCACTTCTCTTCCAACATCACCATTATATTTTTTATATGTGCATGAATAACTTCTCTCTTTGCTTGATCACTAAATTGTTCTAATGCTAATGAAGGAAACCAAAATAAATCTCCCTGTAACTCTTGTATATCCTCTTTCCATGAAAAATCACTTGTAACATAAGCAATATGCTTAAAACCTTCTCTTCGTAAATGATTTGTCCATTCTTGCAAACGACCTTTTTCATTCTTTTGACTTTCTACTAAATACGTAAAAGCAGGCAGTAAAAGCACTCTTCCTTTATACTCTCTTTCCAATTCCATACTCAACAATTCGATAAATTCACCTTGTTCTACAACCATTTTTATTTCTTTCGCTGCCGAAATTGATAAAAGCGGTATTACTCCTGTATCAACATACTCTCTTGCTTGCTCAAACTGTTCCACATCTTTTACAATCCATTTCAAATTTCTTCCCCCCTTCATTTACAAATGACAGAACTTTCACTTTATATATATTAAACCATACTAAAAGAGGTAAAAAAAGAAAAACTACCCAATATAGGTAGTTTTTCTTGATAAAAGTCTGAAATTTGTAAAAATATTAATCCAAATACATTCTATAAAGTTTTTAACTCTGCCGTTAATCTATGAAACGCTTCCTTATCTTGCTTATCTAACGCTTCATCAATTTGTTTCAAAAGGCGTTCTCTTCTAAACGAAAATACACTTTCTTCCAAAAACCTTTCTGCAAGTAAACGATCTTTTTCATTTACTTCAATATGCTTTGGTAGATATGGGTTTTCTTCTAATACAGCTACATAATTCGCATTTTGAAACGATGATTTAAAGTTGAGTTGAATATAAATATCCTCATCTCGATTTAAACGAATATCATGAAACGATTTTTCAGCATCTGTTGTCATAACATTTTGTTTAAAAAAGTGAAACGGTGTGTCTTTCACACAATTCGCTGACATCACTAAGCCACGCGGACAATATTTTGCATGCTCTACGAAGTGGACTTTATGCATCAATTGGTCGTGACTCATTAAATAATTCAGAATCCATACACATTCACGCTGTTTCAGTTGGTAATTATTCAAAAACCATTTTACAAAATCCTTCTTCTCGTTTACAGAAACAGGGGTATTCATAGCAATTAAGTCCCTCCTCTGTCTTTCTCTTTTCTTTTTAGATTCAAGAAGCGGCATTCAGTTTCCTTCCAACTTATGAAAAATCCTCTAAATTATATAACAACTCTTCAATATGAATTTGTGTCGGGTCTAGTTGTAATAACTGGGTAAATACTTCTTTCGCCTCTTTTCGCTTTCCTTCTTCCAATAAGAAATAACCGTATTCTTCTAAGAAGTCTGGATGATTCTTAAAAGAAGTATATGCACTTTCATAGTGTTTTAATGCATCCGAATACATTTCTAATTGTTTTTTTGCATACGCAAGGTCCCAAAGTAGTTGTGTATCTGGTTCTCCACTATCAATAGCACGCTCTACAATTGCAATTAAATCTTCGTACTTTTCTTGTTCTTTTAAGATATACGCATATTTTAATGTTGCGCCTAAATGCCCTGGATCTAACTCAAGTGCTTTTTGAAGAACTTCCTCTGCTTCTACTATTTTTCCTAATTTCGCCGCAATGTTCGCTAACTCTACATAAAACGGAACTGAAAGCTCATCTACTTTAATTCCTTCATGAAGCGTTTCATAGCTTTCTTGAAGCATTCCTTCTTTTTCATAGCTTTTCGCTAAATACATGTACAGTGATGCGTACTCAGGGTCTAATTCTTTTAGTTCTTGCCAAGCACCGATTGCTCTCTGATATTCTTCACCTTGGTATAATGTGAAGGCATATCCAAATAATGAGTGAATATCTTTTTGTTCCTCTAGGCCTGCTTCATAATAAGAAATCGCCTCTTCCCAGTTTCCAATCGCACTTAACGTTTCTGCAAGACGAAGTGCGATTACAACACCACCCATTACTTTATGTTCCGCTAATAGCGATTCATAATAAGTAATTGCCTTTTGTTCTTCACCTTTACTACTATATAATTCTGCTAACCCAAACGTAATAACAGGTTCATCAGGCATCATTTCTTTCGCCTTTAATAGTTTTTGCTCTGCTACATCATCAAAACCTTGCATTTGGAATAAATCTGCAACAAGTAATAAAGATTGAACATATAAATCGTCATTTTCTGGAATATCATGAAGTACTTCAATCGCTTCATCTTCTTTATCTAGATCAATATATAATTCTGCTAAAAATACAGTGAATTCACTTTCTTCCGGATACAGTAAACGTAAGTCTTCAGTAATCGCTAATGCCTCATCTGTAAATCCAAGTGTATGATAGTAACGAGCGATATCATACTTCTCTTCATCATTTGCAATTTTTAATTGTTCTTTTAATAATTGTAATCCTTTTTCCGCTTCACCATTTTCAATATATGAAACAACTTGTTCAAACTTTTGCATAAACGTCTCCTTTAATTCTAAAAAATATTCTCTTCTGTTCATTTACCCCGCTATTAACGGGCAGTAAGACCCCCACCTCAAAATTCAGCTAAGGCAAAGAAGTTAGTTTGGGGATCAACTGCCCGTAAAAGCCCGATTGGTTCAACTAATAATCAGCGGGGGATAAACATCCCCCCACTGATTAAAGTTTCACTTTATCATAAGCAACTCACTGTTAGAACGCAACCTTTAGAATGAGCATGCTTCTTCTTATACTTCTTCTTACAGAGTAGGTAATTGTTCAAAAGGTTCGGATATGACACCGATACCTTATCATCATCTTCTATTGTACCGCTTTCTTTTATGACCGTGCAAATAACTTCTCTCACTAATTATCAAGCCATACAAACCGTGATTTACAGAACAACTTAATTACCAGTCTTCAACCTTTATTTTTAATACGATAAAAAAGGCTCCTATAATAGGAGCCTTCACAATCTCTTAAGAATATGTTTCTTCTTTCTGTACTTGCTCATTTACAAGCTCTTTCAGCAACTCTATAATTTCATCATTTTCTTCTTTCAAACCGACAGTAATACGAATACCATCATCGATACCAAATGCAGCACCAGAACGAACGATATATCCTTTTTTCATTAATCGTTCGAAAGCTTCATTACCCGGTATACCAAGTTTTAAGAAAATGAAATTTGTTTGAGATGGATAATAGAATACGTTATATTCTTTACAAAATGCATAATACTGATTTAGACCTTCAGCATTCTTTTTCACACAATCTTGTAAAAAGGCTTGATCTTCTAATGCAGCGAGTGCTACAGATTGCGCTACAGTTGATGTATTGAATGGTAACCTTGCTACTTCTAGCTGTCCGATTAACTTCGCATCCCCAATCGCATATCCAATACGAAAAGCAGCTAAACCATATGCTTTTGAAAACGTGCGTAAAACCATAAGATTTTCATACTTTTCAAGAAGTGGTAATGTTTGCGGATAGTCTTCTGCTTCCGCGTATTCATAATATGCTTCGTCCATAATAACGAGAGCCGACTTAGGAACCGATTCTAAAAATGAAAGTAATTTTTGTTTCTCAACATATGTACCTGTCGGATTATTCGGATTACAAATCCATACAATTTTCGTTTTATCATCTACTTGCTCTAGCATTGCATCTAAATCGTGAATACCATCTTTAAGTGATACTTCACGAACTTCTGCTCCTTCAATAACAGCATGGTGATGATATTGTGAAAACGTAGGATTCGCCATTACAACGTTTGTTCCTTCATGTAGTAACGCTCGGCTAATCATTTGAATGACTTCATCTAATCCACTACCAAATAGTAGTTGTTCTGCTTTTACACCTAAATGTTCCGCTACTTTTGTCCGAAGTTCAAAGGCATATCCATCTGGATAAAGGGCATATTGGCTCGCTAAAGAAGTTAATGCTTCTGTCACACGCGCTGAGCAACCGAATGGATTTTCGTTCGATGCTAATTTCACAATTTTCGATAATCCATATTCCCTTTTTACTTCTTCAATGTTTTTCCCAGGTACATACGCTCTCAAAGTTAACAATTGCTCTTTCACTCTCATTTTTCTTCCCCCAGTCATTTCATTCAATTTGATTACAATACAGTTATAGCCCCTTACTGTAATCTTTTATCATAACCGTCACTATTACGAGAATACCTCTAAATGAGCACTTCACAACACTTCGCTATCATTTTAAACCATATCTTTTTGAAATGCCTCTAACGCAATATGAACAGTCTCATCTGAAATAGATACGACATTCACTACCCCATATTCCTGCATAAGCACCATATGAATTGCTCCTGCATTTGCTTTCTTATCTTGTTTCATCAATTGAACGAGGCGCTCTACATTCAAATCTCTTGGCATTTTTGGATAGCCGTATTTCAAGAACCACTGCTTCATATCTTCATAAGCAAGATTAACCTTGTACACTTGCTCACTTAAAAATATGGCGAATAACATTCCAACCGCTACGCCGTCACCGTGAGTAATATTTCCATACCCTAGCTCTTTTTCAAGAGCATGTCCTAACGTATGTCCAAAGTTCAAATGGGCACGTACACCCTTCTCTGTTTCATCTTGTGATACAACATTTGCCTTTACAGGAATCGCCTTCGTTAATATATGGATTAACTTCTCATCACGAAGATCCGCTAATGTTTGCACTTCTTCTTTTAACCAATGATATAGCTCCACATCACCAATAAGAGCATGCTTTATCACCTCTGCATAACCTGAACGCCACTCTTTTTTAGGAAGAGACTGTAAAAACGGTGTATGATATACAACTGCTTCTGGCTGATGGAATGCACCAATCATATTTTTACCTAACGGATGATTAATCGCTACTTTCCCACCTACTGCGCTATCGTGCGCTAATAAAGTCGTCGGAACCTGCACAAAGCGAATACCACGCATAAACGATGCAGCAACAAAACCAGCTAAATCTCCAATCATTCCGCCTCCCAGTGCAAGAATTAAAGAATTTCTATCTAATTTATTTTCAAGAGCTGACGTATGAGCCGCATAGAAATTTTCGAAAGACTTCTCTTTTTCGCCACTTGGTACAACAAACGAAAACACGTCCTGCTCCACTTGTAATGCATCGATAACTGTCTGTAAATGTAGTGATGCAACAGCTTCATCTGAAATGATCATTACGTTAGATACAGCTGGCTGCATATTTTGAACGATCATTGTTAAGTGTGACAACGCTTCTTTACCAACATGTACATCATATTCTTTTGATTTCGTTTGAATATGTATGTTTCCCATTAAAATCCCCTCGCATATTCATTATGTTTCTCAATATTTTCACGAATCAGTTCCATACGATCTAATCCGAATTGTTCTATTAAAGCTGTTGCTAATTCCCAAGCCACAACCGCTTCTGCAACGACACTAGCTGCTGGTACTGCACAACTATCTGAACGTTCAATGCTCGCTGTAAAAGGCTCTTTCGTATCAATATCTACACTTTGAAGAGGTTTATAAAGTGTAGGTATCGGTTTCATCACACCGCGCACAACAATTGGCATTCCAGTCGTCATACCACCTTCCAATCCACCTGCATTATTTGTTCTTTTTGTATATCCATGCTCCTCATTCCATAGAATTTCATCATGAACTTCACTTCCCGGTCTATGCGCTGCTTCAAAACCAATTCCAATCTCGACACCTTTAAAAGCATTAATACTCATAATTGCAGCTGCTAATTTCGCATCCAGTTTTCGATCATAATGCACGTAGCTACCTACTCCAATTGGCATTCCTTCCACAATTACTTCAACGATTCCACCAATTGAATCACCATTTGCTTTCGCATCATCAATCGCTTTCATCATTTGGTTACCAGCTTCGTCATCTAAGCAACGTACAGGAGATGCTTCTGTAATACTCTTTAATTCTTCAATTGAACTATACGTAACCTCCTTAGCTTGTACACCGCCAATTTCAATTACATGGCCCGCCACTTTAATACCAAGTTCTGCTAACACCTTTTTAGCAACCGCACCAGCAGCAACACGCACCGTCGTTTCGCGCGCTGACGAACGTTCCAGTACATTCCTCATATCTCTATGACCATATTTAATTGCACCATTTAAATCAGCATGCCCAGGCCTTGGTTTTGTCACTTTCCTTTTCATCTCTTTTTCTTCTTGTTTCGTTAAAGGTTCTGCACCCATAACTTTTATCCAATGGGCAAAATCACGATTTTCAACAACGAGTGCAATAGGGGAACCTAATGTTTCTCCATGTCTAACACCACTTAAAATTTGCACTTGATCCGTTTCAATTTGCATGCGTCTACCACGCCCATACCCCTTTTGCCTTCTAGCTAACTCTTCGTTTATATCATCCGCTACTAAAGACAATCCTGCTGGAACACCCTCTATAATTGTTGTAAGTTGCGGACCATGAGATTCACCAGCTGTAATATATCGCATACGTTATTCCTCTTTTCGTATATGTATTTATCTCACTATATTAACTTTTATCATTCTAAAAATATTAAAGAAATTATATCATATATCGACCATTTTCTTATTCTATATTTCCGATAGGCCTAATTTAAATATCAATATATCATAACAGCTCAAACTTCGTAACTAATTGAAAATAAAAAAAGTGCAAGAAGAATACCCCTATTCTTCTTGCACTTTTTACTATTATCACAGTGATTAAAGCGTTTACAAATTATTTCAAAATAATTAGTAAATCCATTCATTCATTAATTTTGAGTAGTCAACTAATTCTTCTTCTTTAAAGAAAATAGCAATCTCGCGCTCTGCGCTTTCTAAAGAATCAGAACCATGGATAATGTTTTTCGCAACAGTTACACCGAAATCTCCACGAATTGTTCCAGGAGCTGCTTCATGTGGTCTTGTTTTCCCCATCATGTTACGCGCTGTATCTACTACACCTTCACCTTGCCATACCATTGCGAACACAGGTCCAGATGTAATAAAGTCTACTAACTCACCAAAGAAAGGTTTTTCCTTATGCTCAGCGTAGTGTTGTCCAGCAATTTCCGGAGTGACTTGCATTAATTTTGCACCAACTAATTGAAAGCCTTTTTTCTCAAAACGAGCTACAATTTCCCCAATGAAGGCACGTTGTACACCGTCTGGTTTTACCATTAGAAATGTTTTTTCCATAAAAAATCTCTCCACTTCTGAATTATGTATGTAATTGTATATCCCCACACACATATTATCACCCTTATCACAATTGTGCAATAGTTTTGAAATAGAGAGATTATTTTATTTTTTAGAATAAACATTAAAATTTTCGTTTTCCAATATACTTTGCAACATTTTGTAATGCGTACTTTGCTTGTCCACGTGGGAGTGGTTTTATTATTTCTAAAGCTTTATGTAAATAACGTTCACTAAACGCAAATGCTTGATCAATTGCTGTACTATTTTTTACAGCATCAATAATTTCTTGCATTTCACTTGCTGTTGAATTTTCATGTACAGATGTGATTTTCTGACGAAGTACGGGATCTTCCATCGCATATAAAGCAGGAAGTGTAATATTCCCTTGTAGTAAATCTCCACCAGCAGGTTTTCCAAGTTTCTCTTCTGTAGAAACGAAGTCTAAAATGTCATCAATAATTTGATAAGACATTCCTACAAAATACCCATACCAAAATAGACGATTTACCGTATCACGATTAGCACCAGCAGCAATCGCTCCCAATTGACAACTCGCGGCAATTAATAATGCTGTTTTTCGCTTTATTCTTCTTAAATACGTTCTTAAATTTTGGTCATAATTGTATTTATCTTTAATTTGTTCAATTTCACCTTTACAGACTTCTAAAATAGTATGCGATAACGCTTGATGTGCCTCTGGAATTTCGATATTTGTTATACATTCAAGAGACTTAGCGAACAGATAGTCCCCTGTATACATCGCAATACGATCTCCCCATTTTGCATTCACAGTCGCACTGCCGCGTCGTAAAAATGCAGCATCAATAACATCATCGTGAACAAGAGAAGCCATATGAATAAGTTCTAACGCAACAGCAACATGCTTAATTGCATCTAACTTATAATCTCCAAATTTCCCTGCAAGCAACACAAATACAGGACGAATTCGCTTCCCACCAGCTTCAATAAGCTGTAATGCTGCCTCTTCTACTAATGGCTGTTCAGAAGCGACTGTCTTTTTTAATTCTTTTTCTATCACATTAATATCCGATCGTAAAAAAGAGTACATAAGTTGTAACTTCATATTGTTCACCTTAACCTAAAACTTCTTTTTTCTATTTTGATTCTGGTTTAATACCTAAATGCATCGCTGCTACCCCAAAAGTAAATGGTTTTACTTGCACACGTTCAAGTCCAGCTTGCTCAAACATTTGAGCCAGTTCTTTCATCCCTGGGAACGTACTAGCAGATTCTTGAAGCCATGAATATTCTTTATAACTTTTCGCAAACATCTTTCCAAATAACGGCATGATATATTTAAAGTATAAAATATACCCTTGTCGAAAACCAATCATTGTTGGTTGAGATGTTTCTAAACAGATTACTTTTCCACCTGGTTTTACTACACGTGTCATTTCTTTTAATACGTGCATATAATCCGGTACGTTACGTAAACCAAACCCAATCGTCACATAATCAAACGTATTATCTTCAAATGGAAGTTCCATTGCATTCCCATGTAGAAGTTCTACTTGTTTTAATTGTAACGCCTCTACCTTTTGCTTACCGACAGATAACATATTTTCACTGAAGTCTAAGCCAACAACCTTTCCTTGTTCACCTACCGCTCCAGCTAGCGCAATTGTCCAATCTGCGGTTCCACAGCATACATCAAGCGCTTGACTGCCTGGTTGTACATCCATAATTCGCATCGTTTCTTTACGCCACGCTTTATGTCTTTGAAAACTAATTACAGAATTCATCACATCGTATTTATCAGAAATCTTTTCAAATACGTCATGTACTCTTTCTTCTTTTGATTGTTGCATGCTCGTACCTTCTTCCAATGTAAAATTGCTTATGTCTTCTATTTATCCCTTAACACAGAATTTATTTCATTAATGTCTATGTGATTTTCTAAAAATTGTTTTTCTTTCTTTCTCAATTCCATCATCCAACTATTAATCACTACTTCTGCTTTATCCCCTAAAGCATCTTGCATCGCTTGAAAAACAGGTGAATGTTGTTTATCAGCATACAATTGAATTTCTTTTTGAAGACGATTTCCACCTAATACGTATGTGATAAATGGCTTCCAATGTGATAAATGAAAATGATCACATGTTTTTTGAAGGAGCGCAGACTCAATCGTTACTACGCTTTTCATTATGTCATCCGTCGTTTCATGCGCTTTTTGGTATAACATAATTTTGTGTTCATTTATCTCTTTAATTCCTTCAGCAAGTGCACGAATTAAAACAATATCACGATTCATAGACAATAAATAATAATATAGTCCACTATAGTAATCGCCTGCAAGTACTGTTAATTGACGACATTTATGCGATTCAATCGCTTCCTCGCCTGCTTTATTTGATACCTTTTCATGCGTATCAAGCGCAATTTGCACAAGCATAATCGTTACTACGTAATGCTCAATTTGTTCTATATGTAAGTTTGCACTCTTTAAAGCACCATATAACAATGCTATCTTTTCTTCATCAATAAATGGTTCTTCAATATAGTTTATAAAATAAGGATGGCGTAATTTCTCCATCAATTTCTCTTTTATACCCGCATACCCTCCGTAGATGTCACACACAAAAAATCACCCTTGTTTTCTAATTCATAAAACTTATTATAACACATACACTCTATTTTCTATAACCAAAACTTGGCTACACCTACCATTCATGTAAGCAATTTTTCTAATCTCACTCTGTCTAGCTAAAACTATATCATTTATTTACTAAAAAAAAAAAGAAAAGCAGTTTCCCGCTTTTCTTTACTTCGTTTTAATAAACGATAAAATTTCACTGCGCGCTGCAGCATCATTTTCAAGCACACCACGCACTGCTGTCGTTACTGTTTTCGCACCTGGTTTTTTCACACCACGCATCGTCATACACATATGTTCTGCTTCTACTACTACCATTACACCATGAGGCTCTAATACTTCCATAATAGAGTTCGCTACTGTTGATGTAATACGTTCTTGCAGTTGTGGACGACGTGCAATTGTATCTACAGTACGAGCTAATTTACTTAACCCTGTCACCTTTCCACCTTGCGGAATATATGCAACGTGAGCAACTCCATAGAATGGAACTAAATGATGCTCACACATCGAATAAAATGGTATATCTTTTACTAGTACAAGCTCTTCGTGATCTTCTCCGAATACTTTATGCAAATGCTCTTTCGGATCTTCATGCATACCTGAGAACACTTCTGCGTACATTTTTGCAACACGTTTTGGTGTATCAAGTACTCCCTCACGATTTGGATCATCCCCAATCGCCTCTAAAATAAGGCGTACTGCATGTTCAATTTGTTCTAAATTAACTTTTGCCATCCGCTAGCCCTCCCGAAAACCTAAAAGTGATACGAACACATTCTAGCATATTTATGTTTTTAAAAGCAAAAAGAAGAGTTCCCAAAAAGGAAACTCTTCTTCCCTGTTAATATGTAAGGATTATTTAACCGCATCTTTTAACGCTTTACCAGGTTTGAATGCAGGTACTTTACTTGCAGCGATTTCAATCTCCTCACCTGTTTGTGGGTTACGACCTTTACGAGCCGCACGCTCACGAACTTCGAAGTTACCGAATCCGATCAGTTGTACTTTATCACCTTGTTTTAAAGCTTCTAAGATAGAATCAAAAACAGCGTCTACTGCTTTTGTTGCGTCCTTTTTAGAAAGGGAACTTGCTTCTGCAACAGCATTGATTAAATCTGTCTTGTTCATGCCATTCACCTCCTCCCAAAGATAAGACTGTATAATGATCATAAAATGAGTCTTACTTTCATTTGTAGGCAATTTTTACAAATTCTATACTACAAAGATGTAGATAAATCATTATCAACGCCTATATTATACGATTCTCCTTTATAATTCAATATTTTTAAGGAAATTGTTACTGTGAAAATGTGAAAATCTGATGAAACTTGACAATTTACAACAATGTATTAGATAATGACTGTTTATTTTTCTATTTTATAATCAAAAAAAAACAAAAAATCCCTCTACAATGAGAGGGATTTTTCTTATAGTATAATCGCAATTAATCCGCCAGATCCTTCATTAATAATTCTTTCTAGCGTTTCTTTTAATTTATATCTAGCGTTTTCTGGCATTAAGGATAATTTCGCTTGAATTCCTTCTCGAACAATTGAGCTAAGCGAACGTCCAAATATATCAGAATTCCAAATTGATAACGGGTCATCTTCAAAATCTTGCATTAAATAACGAACTAATTCTTCACTTTGCTTTTCAGTACCAATGATCGGTTCAAACGTTGACTCTACATCTACTTTAATCATATGAATGGATGGCGCTACCGCTTTTAACTTCACACCAAACCTTGAACCGTGACGAATAATTTCTGGCTCATCTAAGCTCATATCTGCTAGCGCAGGCGCTGCTACACCATATCCTGTTTGTTTAACCATACGCAGTGCGTCTGCGACTTGGTCGTATTCTGTTTTCGCATGAGATAAATCGAGCATAAGCTTCAATAAATGATCTTTCCCCCGAATTTCTACCCCTACTACTTCTTTTAAAATCTGATCATATAATTCATCTGGCGCATATAAATCAATCTCCGCCACACCTTGCCCCATATCAATGCCAGCTAAGCTCGCTCGATCAATAAATTCATATTGACTAAACTGCCAAACAACCCGATCCACATCACGAAGACGTTTTATATCCTTCACAGTTTCTTGAACTGCTTCTTGATAACTTTGACGCAACCAATGCCCTTCATTTAGCACCATTACCCAGCTCGGAAGGTTCACATTCACTTCTAATACAGGGAATTCAAATAGCGCTTCACGAAGTACATTATATACATCTGTTTCTCTTAAACTCTCCACACTCATTGCAATAACCGGGATATCATATTCTTCTGATAAACTTTGGCGTAATTGCTCTGTATCTGGATGATACGGCTGTACCGTATTAATTATCATAATGAAAGGTTTTCCTACTTCTTTCAATTCATTTACAACGCGTTCTTCTGCCTCTATATAATCTCTTCTTGGAATTTCACCAATTGTTCCATCTGTTGTAATTACAACACCAATTGTTGAATGTTCTTGAATTACTTTACGCGTGCCGATTTCTGCAGCTTCATGGAATGGAATAGGTTCTTCATACCAAGGGGTATTAATCATGCGCGGGCCATTCTCATCTTCATAGCCCTTCGCTCCTGGAACCGTATATCCAACACAATCTACTAATCGAATATTCACTTCAAGTCCTTCATCTACTTCGATAGAAACCGCTTGGTTTGGAACAAACTTCGGTTCCGTCGTCATAATTGTACGACCAGCAGCACTTTGAGGCAATTCATCCTGCGCTCTTTGACGGTCAGACTCATTCTCAATATTTGGAATAACTACAAGTTCCATAAATTTTTTAATGAATGTTGATTTCCCTGTTCGAACAGCTCCTACAACTCCAAAATAAATATCACCGCCTGTTCGTTCTGCAATATCTTTAAAAATATCTACCTTTTCCAAGTGATTCCCTCCCTCAAAATTTTTGGGAATAATTCCGCGTTTATAGTCAACTAATACCTTCTCTAACGTTGCCTATAATATCTGATATAATATAATGGTATTCTAGAAGTTCGGACAATATATCATATAATTTTGTCCAATTTCATATGACTATTAAAAAATATCTTTTGTTTGCATCGTAAGTTGTATAACATAAAAAACCTTTCTTCTAGAACTTATTCACTAAAAGAAAGGTTCATGACTTATGATTTTAAAAAAATTGGTTCTCCGTCCTTTACTGTGTACGGTAAAGAATAAGCTGGTACAAACGGGGAACCTTTCGAAAGTATATTTCGAATATCTTCTCCCTCCGTAAACTGCCCTTCATTTTTTTTCAAAGCGTCATATAAGTCGATTCTATAATCAACAAAAACTTCTCCTTTTTCATTAATTACAAAAGGAAGTCCTTTACCAGAATATGGACTTGTCACTTGTGGCACATCTTTATATCCTAGTTTTTTAAAATCCAATTCATATACACCATCTGAAATTACTTTTTTAAAAGGTGGATATTGATGTTCATCACGATACATCCTAAGCTTTAAAGATAGTTCCTGAATTTGTTCAGCCATCCTAACATCAATTAACTTTACTGTTGGATTTGTTTCAACGTCTATTAATACGTATTGATATACTCCTCCACTTTCATATGCATTCCCTGGTGCTTCTTGTATGTAACGCGGGGCAATCTGTTGAAAGTCGATTGGATACTTTTGATAAATAGGTGTACTCATATCCCTCGTCTTAATTGGCAATATCCCATCATTTTGCTCCTTAAATGTCACAACAGCTTTTTGAACAACCTGTAGCTGATCTTCATAAGGAACCGCATTTTGCTTCATATTTTCTTTCGGATACAGACACCCCGTTAAAAGGCTCATACAACAAAATATTAAAATAATATGGACTTTTTTCACTAGCATCACCTTTTCATACTAATATAACTTGCTCCGTATGTAGTATTTTCGAGACCATTCCATTTACTGCTGTACAGGTCCACTAAATACAACAAGAAAAATAACAATTCCTGACACAACCATAAGGGTGTACGCTACTAACGCTGTAATCCCTTTCAAAAATTTATTCTGTATTTTATGTCTACTTAATAAAATAAAACTTACTGCAAAAAACATAAATCCAATTGCCCCTAAAGCCAACCACATTTTCATAAGCCCTTCTGACATATACACACCCCTTTTTATTAATCTATTTTTATACTATTTTAACAAATTAAAATCTTTAAACAAATACAAAAAGAACATTTTACTACAAATTACGAATATGTAACTTTAATCAATAGGTTTTTCAGCATTTTCCACTAATCTAGATAAAAATAAAACCGAAGCGATTGTATCTCTCGCTTCGGTTGACCAAATATGCCCAAAAACAGCTCTATTCCCATTCTTTCATGGCTATCATATGCAATCTACAAACTCTTTGTTTCTCATAATTTATTTTTTAAACATTTTGCTTAACGAGCCAAAATCTGCTGGCATATTATTATTAATAATCGCTTTTACAATTTGATCCTCTTGCTCTTTCGGCACTTCACGTCCCGCCATAAGAGCCACTTGATGAATTAATTGACGAAGTACAGTTTCATCACGTAAATTCGCATTTTGCACGGATGACGCTAATTTAAAAATATCCTCTTTATTTACTTTCGCTTCCTTCTCAATATTATTAAAAATGTTATTATCCATTCTTTTCACCCTCTCCTCAAGTTACTCTTCATCCTATGCAAAAATAAAAAAATGGTGAAAAGACCCATAAAATAAAAAAGCGACAGAAGTACAAATGTACTTCTGTCGCTTTTCTTTACAGTAAGTCAGGTATAGCTTCCACTTCATGTTTTCGAACACGTCCCATCAATGAGCCTACCGCATCTTTTACGTTATTCCCATTGAACAGCACGTCATATAAAGCAGCTGTAATCGGCATTTCAACTTCCATTTTCTCTGCCAATTCATGAGCAGCTTTCGTTGTTCTTACACCTTCTACAACCATACCCATGCTTTCTAACACTTCTTCTAAAGAATGTCCTTTTCCAAGCATATTTCCAGCGCGCCAATTTCGGCTATGAACACTTGTACAAGTTACAATTAAGTCTCCCATACCGGTTAGACCAGCAAACGTTAACGGATTCCCGCCCATTTTTCTTCCTAAACGAGCAATCTCTGTTAAACCACGTGTCATCAATGCCGCTTTTGCATTATCACCTAATCCAAGACCATCAGTTATACCAGCAGCTAATGCGATAATATTTTTTAACGCACCACCAAGTTCAACTCCAACGATATCTGGATTTGTGTATACACGGAAATAACTATTCATAAATAAATCTTGTACTTCCTCAGCCGCTTCCATACGCTTTGCTGCAGACGTAACTGTTGTCGCTTGTCGTAAACCAACTTCTTCAGCATGACTCGGTCCAGACAATACAACAACATCTTTAATTAAGTTCTCTGGAATTTCTTCCTCGATCACTTCCGAAATACGTTTTGACGTACCAGGTTCAATCCCTTTACTCGCATGAATCCAAGTAATCGGTTCTGTAACAATTTCTTTCATCTCTTGTAATACATCTCTGTACGCTTTCGTCGGTACTACTAGCAGTACTGTATTTACATCTACTAATGCTTCTTCTAAAGAAGAGTAGGCTACGATTGTGCTTGGCAATGTAATGCCTGGGAGATATCGACTATTCTCATGTTTCGTATTCATTTCATCCATAAGTTCTGAGCGATTTCCCCAAATACGTACATCATGTCCATTGTCAGCTAATACCATCGCTAACGCTGTTCCCCAGCTACCTGCTCCTACTACTGTGATTTTTGTCATAAAATCACATCCTCTCCATTAGTCTCTTGCTCGAGCAATAATGTGAATCGGCGTTCCTACAAAACCGAACGCTTCACGTAAACGATTCTTTAAGAAGCGCTCATATGAAAAGTGCATTAATTCTGTATCGTTTACAAACACAACAAATGTCGGTGGTTTTACCGCAACCTGTGTCGCATAGAAGATTTTCAGACGGCTACCATTATGAGTCGGTGTTGGATTCATCGCTACCGCATCCATAATTACATCGTTTAATACGTTTGTTTGTACACGGATACTATGGCTTTCATTTACCTCATTGATAACCGGTAATAACGTTTGTGTACGTTTTTTCGTTTTTGCAGATAAGAATACAATCGGTGCATAATCCAAGAATTGGAAATGAGCACGAATATTTTCTTCAAATGCTTTCATTGTTTTTTCATCTTTTTTCACTGCATCCCATTTGTTTACAACGATAATAACAGCTCGTCCTGAATCATGAGCATATCCAGCGATTTTTTTATCTTGCTCAATAATTCCTTCTTCTCCGTCTAAAACAACTAAAACAACGTCAGAACGTTCAATCGCTCTAAGTGCACGAAGTACACTATACTTTTCTGTACTTTCATATACTTTTCCTTTTTTACGCATACCAGCTGTATCAATGATTACATAATCTTGATCATCTTTACTATATGGTGTATCGACAGCATCACGCGTCGTTCCTGCGATATTACTTACAATTACACGTTCTTGACCAAGAAGTGCATTTACAAGCGATGATTTCCCTACATTTGGACGTCCAATTAAAGAGAAACGGATTGTTTCATCGTCATACGCCTCTTCTTCAATCTTTGGAAAATGATTTGCAGCTTCATCTAACAAATCACCAAGTCCTAAACCGTGTGTACCTGAAATCGGGAATGGCTCGCCAAATCCTAATGAATAAAAATCATAAATATCACTACGCATTTCTGGATTATCAACCTTATTTACCGCAAGTACAATTGGTTTTTTAGAACGATACAAAATTTTAGCAACTTCTTCATCCGCTGCAGTTACACCATCGCGACCATTCGTCATAAAAATGATAACATCTGCTTCATCAATCGCAACTTCCGCCTGTTGACGAATTTGTGTCAAGAACGGCTCGTCTCCAATATCAATTCCACCTGTATCAATAATGTTAAACTCATGATTTAACCATTCTCCCGCACTATAAATACGGTCTCGAGTTATACCTGGGATATCTTCTACGATTGAAACTCTTTCTCCAACTATTCTATTGAAAATAGTAGATTTTCCTACGTTCGGGCGGCCTACTATTGCTATTACTGGTTTCGGCATATACTTTCATCCTTTCAACTTGCTTCTGTTTATTATGTAAAAAACCCTTCTTTGTGCAAGAAGGGATTTGCATTCCAGAATATTTCTCAACGTATCAAAACACCTCACATTATAACACACGTTCCTAATGTTTCACAATAATATATACATTCTCTTGTAAGCGATGCGCAATACCATCTAAAATTGCCTCTAAATTATTTGCAACAAATTCTAGTTCCTCCATCGACTCACAAACAAATAAAGGAGCACCACCTGCAAATTTTTCTGGCGCTGTTGTAATAACTGCCAGGATAACGCTTTCTAACATCATCTCTTATCTCCCCTTCCTTTCGGGGCTTCCGATGACATATGGACGGCACTTTCTAACGTTGGTACATTTCCTATAACACTTATCGCTTTCTCTGCATCTTGATCTTGCGGTAAGACAAAAATTCCAACCCTACCATCCTCTAAATCACGCTTTGCTAACGGTACAAGCGCTGGTGTACCAGAATCTCTATAAATCCCTAGCGCCACCGAAACATCGTGTAAAACAGCTTGCCGTTGCCCTAAATTTGAGATTGTCACCATCGCATCAATTGATTTCGGTTTTAAAATAAACCCCATGCCATATTTCATAATCTCTTCTTGCCTCGCCGGCAATCCAATATTCATAATATAAATATTATCAATATACAGTCCTGCCCCTTCAAAACGAAGGGGCACGTGCTCAATTTCAACAAGATCATGTAGCCTTTTTCCAGACATTAATTTTTTCGCAATAAAAAATGCGATTATAGCCATAATTACTCCCGCAATCCATGAACGGAACCCTATATACGCAAATGTCGTTGCAAACGACGTTAACATCGCCAAATAGTTGCGACTTTCAAAAACCAATGCAATTCCTTCAATATATGTATTTCCACGCGGTACGAGCTCATATCCATCTAATTGTTGAAGCGTGTTTCTTTCCATATTACGTACATCACGAAATTGTGTTGCCGCTAACGTAAGAAATGTAATGGCAGAAAAATCTTTTTTCAAAATAGACGGGATTGCAATCGCTCCTAAAGCAGCTGCAATTAACCCCATTGCAATATGAATAATTTTCCCATGCAGCCTCGTCGGATATTGCCGCGTATCCGTCCGAAGCATTAACACTCTTGTAACTGTCCCCGCTATTACGCCGCATAAAATGGCTGATGTATATTCAGTCATGCATTACCCTCGCCTTTCTTTTACGTGTTTTTCTCTTAAACTGTTCCATGTATACTGATGCTTTTGCAATCCAAAACAATACTGCCATGAATAATGTAGAAACGGCGACGATATCAAAAAATGCTAAACTACCGTAATCATATGGAAAATTCAATTTCCGAAAAATAAATGTCACTAGCAACTCTCCTTGTAACATCCCTACATATAGGGAACATAATCGTAATATGCGATCCCCATGCAATAACACCGATGCATACACAAGAGCACTACTTAGCAGAAACACTCTATCCACCACAATCCAAATCGGATCATATATTTCTAACAAATGAAAACTTGTATATAACATTGCAATAATAAGTGCCGAAAGTAAGCTATATAATTTTTTCCAAACAGAATATAGCGTAATTCCTATAAAAGAAATAATACAAAGTAGAAGAGCATTTACTGATACCACGAATGAGGCAATCGTTACATGTAACGGAGAGCAAATTATAAAAATCATTATACAAGCGCCTAACTTCCACCGAATAGGGTCCTTTTTCATAAAAAAGGTTACGATGATCCACCCTATCCAAGCTACAAAATAAAAAGTACTTCCATCCATCAACTTCACCTCCTATGTTTTCCATTATGGGAACTTTTTATGAAAGTTAATCCACTTTATTTACGCATAGTTTTTTCTTATAACAGCAACACTTTTAACAAGGAGGTGTTATTTATTATGGGTAAAGATCGCCAAGAACGAAAACTACGAGAATCACGCCGCGTTGAATCTGATCGTAATCAATCACTACAATATCCAGGTGCAACTGGACTTGATACACCAGAGCAGGCTCGAAAACAAAACCAGCACTAATTAATACAAAAAGACGGTTTCGATGTTGTACGAAACCGTCTTTTGCATAATCATTTTAATGATTTTTATTTATATTGAAATAATATTTTGTGTACTATATCCTCCTATCACTTCTTTTACCCCCACCTATTTCCCTTATAAAAGCAAGTCCTCTCAAAAATCCAGTAACTAATCATCTTCATTTTTTAACCTTTTTTCAATTACAATTTTTATAAAATACCAATTCCATTCTCCACTTTATATTACGAGAAAGAAAAGAAAACAAAAAATCAACCGAACGGTTGATTTTTTATCTCCTACTATAATGCGCAGTATCAATACCACGCTGCATTAACCAATGATATGTTTCACCTTTTACAACAAGAGGTACAGATTGCAACTCTTCTATCGTCTTCGCACCAAGAGCTGTCATAATAAATTTCAAATCTGTATGTAGAAGCTCAATTTCATCCACTAATTTCTCGATACCATCTTGCATTAAAATACGTAAAAAGTAACCAGCAAACGCAGTTGTATTCGCCCCTAATGCGATTGCTTTCGCTACGTCAAGCGCTGTCTGTATACCCCCTGATGCAATAAAAGAGAGGTTATTATTTGTAGAGGTTGCTTCAATAATCGAGGTTGCTGTTTGTATGCCCCAGTTATTAAAATAAGAAAGCATTCGCTGTCTTCTTTCATTTTCAACAGCAGCAAAATTCGTACCACCTTGCCCACCAATATCAATTGCCGTTACACCTACGTTCGCTAACTGTTGCATTGTTTCCTTACTCATCCCAAATCCAACTTCTTTTACAATGACAGGAACTTTACTATTTAAAACAATTTTCTCAATACGCTGAAGTACGCCAGTAAAATCACGGTCTCCTTCTGGCATTGTTAACTCTTGTATGACATTTAAATGAATTTGCAATGCATTCGCTTCAATCATATCAACGGCACGCTCTGCCTGCTCGATAGTTGCCTCACTACCTAAATTAGCAAAGAAAATACCATTTGGGTTTACCTTTCTGATCACCTTATAAGAAGCAGCCTCACTTTCATCTTTTAACGCCGCCATTTGCGAACCTACAGCCATAGCAAGGTTATGTTGTTTCGCTACATATGCTAATTGCTCATTGATATGTAACGTTTTCTCTCCTCCACCACCAGTCATCGCATTGATAAAAATCGGCGAACTTAGTGAAAGTTCGCCGATTTTTGTTTCACATGTTATTGTGTCATAATTTGAATTTGGCAAGCTTTGATGCACAAAATCAATATCATGAAAGCCATGCGTACGAGACTGACCAGTAGAAAGAGCGTATTCAATATGATCTAATTTACGTTTTGCCCTTACCACTTGTACCCCTCATTATTTCTTTAATTTTTTCAGTTGTTCACCAATAATATCACTTAATTGGAAAGTAGCAGAATCAGCATTTGGCTCATACTGACTATAATCTTCAATTACATTATTTTCCTCAAGCGCTTCTTTTATACTTAAAGAAATACGTTTCTCTGCTGCGTGAACTTCAAGTACTTTCACTTTTACTTCTTGTCCCATTTCCAATACTTCATTCGGATTTTTCACGTGACGATTTGCAATTTGAGATACGTGTACAAGTCCTTCAACGCCAGGTAAAATCTCAACGAATGCACCAAATGTAACAAGGCGTTTTACTACGCCCTCACGAATATCTCCAGCTTTTATTTCGCCAGCAACGTTTTCCCAAGGTCCTGGTTGAGCTGCTTTAATCGATAAAGAAATACGTTGTGTATCAGCATCAACAGATAACACCTTTACCTTAACCTTTTGACCTTGCTCTAAAACTTCAGAAGGTTGCTCTACACGTTCGTGTGAAATTTGTGAAATGTGAACTAAACCGTCCACGCCACCAACGTTAACGAAAGCACCAAAGTCAGTTAATCGTTGCACTGTTCCTTCAACAACGTCCCCTTCTTTTAATGAAGAAATTGCTTCTTTTTTCTTAGAATCTAGTTCTAATTCTACTACCGCTTTATGCGAAAGGATTACACGATTTTTTTCACGGTCTAATTCAACAATTTTCACCGCTAACGTTTTACCTTTATAGTCAGTAAAGTCTTCTACATAATGTACTTCTACAAGTGAAGCTGGGATAAAACCGCGAACCCCAAGATCCACAACTAATCCGCCATTCACAATATCTTTTACAGTAACATCAAACACATGACCAGAAGTAAATTTCTCTTGTAATTCTACCCATGCTTTTTCTGCATCAACAGCACGTTTAGACAAGACAAGATCATCTTCTTCTAATTTAATAATTTTCAACTCTAGTGTTTGATCTAATTCTACAACATCGCTTGCTTTTTCAATATGAACGTTAGCTAATTCACTAATTGGAATTACGCCATCTGTTTTGTATCCAACATTTACAAGCACTTGTTTCTCTTCAACTTTCGTTACAGAACCTGTAACAACGTCACCAACTTGTAATTCTTTTGAATCCATAACTTCTTCATTCATTTTCTCTACCATGGAAATACCTCCCTACAGAATTGACAAAGCATTTTTTATGTATATACGAAATGAAAACAAAGTTTTCATTTGCATGTTTAAGAATTTCTCATCACATACTTTTTTCAATACCATTCATAAGAAAATATATTAAACCTATATAAATAGTATACAGCAAAACCAGCTTGAAAAAAGTATGTTTTGAAATATAATAGCGAATATATTCTGACAGTTTTATTCCTCTTTAACTAACTTCTTACAAATCAGCTCATTTGTCAAGGAAAGAGACTCACAATTCACGTATCCTTTACATTTCTATTTAAACAAAAAAGAAAGGGGATCATCCCCTTTCTTTATTTCGCAAACACTCCTGAAACAATACTCATAATTTTTTGGACAACTTCTTCAATTGATAAAGAAGTCGTATCTAATTCCAATGCATCATCAGCCTTTTTTAGTGGAGAAACTTCGCGTTCTGAATCTAATTTATCACGCTGAGCAATTTCTTCTTTTAGCTGCTCTAAATTAGAATCGAAACCTTTATTTAAATTTTCTAAATGTCTTCTTTCCGCTCTTTCTTCAACAGAAGCAAGCATAAAGATTTTCACTTCAGCATCCGGTAATACATGTGTACCAATATCACGGCCGTCCATTACAACGCCGCCTTTTTTCGCTAAATCTTGCTGACGGCGTACCATTTCTTCACGAACAAGGCGATGCTTTGCTACAATAGATACTCGATTCGTCACATCAGGTGTACGAATTACTTCAGAAACATCTTGTCCATTTAAAAATACAAGCTGTGTATTTTCTCCTTGCTGAAATTCAATATTTACATTCCTTACAACTTCCATTAACTGCTCTTCATTTTCAATATCTACTTTTTGTTCAAGGGCTGCATATGTAAGCGTACGGTACATTGCGCCTGTATCAATATAAACGTAAGAAAGTTCCTTCGCAACAACTTTTGCCACTGTACTTTTACCAGCAGCTGCTGGACCATCTATAGCAATTGAAATTCGTTTATCCATTGTAACACCTCATTTTTTCACTTATAAAACAAAACGAAAAGCAGGTGTTCACCCTGCTTCTTCTCATTTGCTTCACGTCATTAAATCCTCAATTATTGTAGCATAATCCTTCATAGAAGAAAATGAAAACTACCTATTCACCTGTAAGATTTCCGCTTTGTCTTTTACCATGACACCTTCATAATAAACAATTTTAGATAAATATTTCACTGATGACTTATGTATAAATAACAATTGCACAACAGAAAGACAAATAAATTGTATTATTAATATACGAATAAAAATTCTCTCCATCTTTTCCACCGTAATTGCTCCCTCCTATACTATATTTACACATCTCGTTTCGTAATTTTATACATCGTACATATAGCAGTTAATTTTATTGTCATTTGCGAGGCATACTTTTATACATTTCCATTGTCGAATTTACTAAAAACATGTTATGTTCTAAATGTATTTTTTACTTGAAAGGGGTATAAGAATTGAAAAGAATCCTAGTTTTACACACAGGTGGAACAATTGCAATGGAGGAGGATAAAGAAACTGGAGTCGTACAACCAGGTGAAAAAAATCCTCTTTTAAAATTCATTCCTGATTTAGAAGGCGATGTTGATTTAATCGTTGAAGATGTGTTCCATTTACCATCTCCCCATATGACACCGAGCGAAATGTTACAATTACAAGTCATCATTGATGAAAGAGTAAAACAAGACAACATTCATGGCGTAGTCATTACGCATGGTACTGATACATTAGAAGAAACAGCCTATTTCTTAGATTTAACAGTACAAGCAACTATTCCGATCGTTGTGACAGGTGCAATGCGCTCTAGCAATGAATTAGGTGCTGACGGCCTATATAACTTCTTATCAGCTGTAAAGGTTGCTAGTTGTGATGAAGCTGCAGAAAAAGGTGTTTTAGTCGTATTAAATGACGAAATTCATTGCGCTACAAATGTAACGAAAACACATACAAGTAATGTAGCAACATTCCAAAGCCCACAATACGGACCAATTGGAATGGTAACAAAACGCGGCGTTGTCTTCCATCACGCTTTAGTACATCATGAAACATATACGATAAACACAGTGTCTAAAAATGTAGTTGTTCTAAAAGCATATGCTGGCATGGATGATACATTATTAGCAGCAATCGAAAATCTTCCTGTAGACGGTATTGTTATCGAAGCGCTCGGACAAGGTAATCTACCTCCAAGAACACTTCCTAGTCTAGAACGATTATTAAATAAAGGTATTCCTGTCGTATTAGTTTCTCGCTGTTTCAACGGTATCGTTCAAGACGTATATTCGTATGAAGGTGGCGGTAAACACTTAAAAGATATGGGCGTTGTATTCACATACGGCTTAAATGCACAAAAAGCACGTATTAAATTACTTGTCGCATTAGAGAATACAAATTCTCATGAATCCATTCAAAATATGTTTATGCACGAATAAAAATGATTATGTCACGAATAAAAAGGAGTTGTCGAGATTTTCTCGACAACTCCTTTTTATTTTTCTCTTGATGCAATGGTTTGCGCAATCGCATCTCCATGAAATCTACCGTTCTCGATAAATATTTCATTTGCATTATTTCCAGCAGCAATGACACCTGCAATGAAAATATTTTCAGCATTCGTTTCCATTCTATCCTCTGTATAAATTGGACGTCCTGTTTCTTCATCAATCTGAACACCCATCTTCGTTAAGAAGCTATGATCAGGATGATAACCAGTCATCGCAAATACAAAATCGTTTTGGATTGTATAAACTTCACCATCAACTGTAAACGTTAATGTATGCTCAGTAATTTCTTTCACATGAGCCCCGAAATGCATTTGAATTGTACCGTTTCGTACTAACGCCTCAAATTCCGGCAAAATCCAAGGCTTTATGCTTGGCGAATACTCAATTCCACGATACAGTACCGTTACACGCGCACCAGCTTTAACAAGTTCTAATGCGGCATCTACACTCGAATTTTTCCCACCTATAACTACTACGTCTCGATCAAAATAAGGATGCCCCTCTTTAAAATAGTGAGCTACTTTCTTCAATCCCTCACCTGGAACATTCATATAATTTGGGTTATCATAATATCCAGTTGCTACAACAATATATTTCGCTATATATGTTTCTTTACTTCCGTCACACTTTGTCGTCTCAACTTGAAAAACTCCTCCATCTTTTTGAACTTTCTCCACTCGCTCAAAAGCATTTACACGTACAGATTTACGTTTTACTACTTCACGATAATACGCAAGCGCTTGATTTCGAACTGGCTTACGATTTTCTGTAATAAAAGCTACATCACCAATTTCTAATTTTTCACTAGAAGAGAAAAATGTTTGATGAGTTGGATAATTATAAATGGCATTTACAATGTTTCCTTTTTCAATTACTAACGGATTTATCCCTACCTTTTGCAACGAAATCGCTGCCGCTAATCCGCACGGACCGCCTCCGATTATAATAACTGTTTCTTTCTGCATACTCGTCCACTCCTAGTCTTCTACCAATACACTATTTATAAAAACAAGAAAAAACCTACTTACAGCAGTAGGTACCTATCTTTATTGTATTCATTTTTCATATATTTGTCATCTAAACGAAACGTACATCCGATAGACATCTGCTAAAAACTGCTGAAATTTAATACCTTGTTTCCCTAATACATTCTCAGGATCAATCTTTCTAGCTGGATCAAGCGTTTTATGTGACACGATATCTTTTTTCGGATTTAAGCCAAAGTTTTGGCATAAATACGCATGATACCATGTAAAACGATTATATGCTTCCCAAAAGTTAACATCACCGCCATAACAAAGTTCCACTCCAATGGCCGCCTTATTCGCGTCATAGCCGTATAAGTCATTATCCGTCGGCACACCATATCGAACATGATACGCAACTTCATTTATAGGAATAATCTCCAATATTGTTTTATCATCTATAAATGTATGCGCCGAAGCTTTCGGTTGTAATTCATTAAAGTAATCTCGATTTCCTATCGCATTGCTTCCTGGATTCCCCGTATCATGGCTTACAATAAATCTCACTTTAGTCAGAGGAATCCCCGGCCGTGAACTTCCATATCCAATATAGTTGCGTTCTATAGGAAACATCGCCATTGCTACCAACTCCCGCTCTAGAAGATTACCTTACTTCCTTATATATGTATTCGGTAGCAACGTCCTTATCGCATATTTCTTACACGAAGAGAAAATCGAAAATATTTGAAGTGAACACCATAAACAACAAGATACTTACAGCCACTCCATAAAAACCGTAAAACCAAACACAATCTTCTTTCGTATCTAAACCGAAAAATTTATTTACCGATTGTAATAATGTGCCACGCTTGCTTTGTTTGTTTCGTAATACTTCCACTCGCTCTACAACATCTGCTGGCATCATAAATCTTTGGTCTACTGTCATTTTCATCATTTATCTCTCCTTAAAATCATTTCCGTTTTGTTTATCTAAGGAGAGTATAGCACGTTTGTTCGTATAGAACAAGCGTTCTTTTTTTATTTTTATTTTATTTTTCAGCAAGCCAAGTAAAAATTGAGATTACAACGGCAATAATCGGCCCTACTACAACCACACCAAATATCAAAAACAGTAGCCCTTCTCCGAACATTCTAACGGTACTTACTTTTCGAGCTTTCATCGTTCTTGCAAGTTCTCCCTCTAACCTCTTAACCTTTTCTTCTAATTGTTCTACTCGTTCCAGCATTTCATTCTCCATATATAACACCTCATTTAATACTTCAACAAAAAAACGTGATTCCCTCGAAAGGAAATCACGTTTTCTCAAGATATAATATTTTATACCCAACCTCTGAAGCGGCTTGCTTCAGCCATTTTACGAACACCAACCATGTACGCCGCTAAGCGCATGTTCACTTTACGAACTTGTGCTGTTTCATAAATAGAATCAAATGATCTTACCATTACTTTTTCTAAACGTTGTTCTACTTCTTCTTCAGTCCAGTAGTATCCTTGGTTATTTTGTACCCACTCAAAGTAAGATACTGTTACACCACCAGCACTTGCTAACACGTCTGGAACAAGTAAAATTCCGCGATCTGTTAAAATTTTAGTCGCTTCTAATGTTGTTGGACCATTTGCAGCTTCAACAACGATTTTCGCTTTAATATCATTAGCATTTTCTTCTGTAATTTGGTTCTCAATTGCAGCTGGAACTAAAATATCGCAATCAAGTTCTAACAATTCTTTATTTGAAATTGTATTGTTAAATAGCTTTGTTACTGTACCGAAGCTATCACGACGGTCTAATAAATAATCAATATCTAATCCGTTTGGATCATGTAACGCACCGTAAGCATCTGAGATTGCAATAACTTTCGCACCTGCATCATGCATAAATTTAGCTAAGAAGCTACCAGCATTACCGAACCCTTGGACAACAACGCGTGCACCCTTAATATCAATGCCACGTTTTTTCGCAGCTTCACGAATACAAATTGTTACACCTTTCGCTGTTGCTGTTTCACGGCCATGTGATCCACCTAATACAAGCGGTTTACCTGTAATAAATCCTGGTGAATTAAATTCATCAATACGGCTATACTCATCCATCATCCATGCCATAATTTGAGAGTTTGTGAATACATCTGGAGCTGGAATATCTTTCGTCGGACCTACGATTTGGCTAATTGCTCGTACATAACCGCGGCTTAATCTTTCTAACTCACGGAATGACATTTCACGTGGATCACAGATAATTCCACCCTTACCTCCACCATATGGTAAATCAACAATACCACATTTTAAACTCATCCAGATTGAAAGTGCTTTCACTTCATTTTCTGTTACATTCGGATGGAAGCGAATTCCACCTTTCGTTGGACCAACAGCATCATTATGTTGTGCACGATACCCTGTAAATATTTTAACAGTCCCGTCATCCATACGAACTGGTATTTTCACTGTCATCATACGAATTGGTTCTTTTAATAATTCATATACTTCGTTTGGATAACCCAATTTTTCTAACGCTTCACTAATAACAATTTGTGTTGAATTCAATAGTTCAAAATGTTGTTCCCTTTGTTGTTGTGTTTTTGTTTGAGTTCCCTTTTCGGCTACCATAGTAAGTAAACCCCCTGTAATTTCACTTGTTTAGTAAACCTTCATTGCCTAGTATACACCCTTAAATTTGGAATGCAATAGAAAACGCTAACAAATATATACAAACTATTTTCTGTTGCAAGCGTTTTCACTATTATTATAGTCCTTTTATTACTTTTAGAAAAGTAAAATACTTAAATATTTAAATATTTTTTATTTTACTCAAACATACTCCCATAAAACTGCATATTTTATTTTAAAAAAGTATGTTGGAGTATTTACAATCATCCCTTCCCTTATCCAAATAAAAACAAAACCTCAGCTATGTTGTATTAGCTGAGGTTTTGTTTTTTCACAAAGTAATTGTGTATTTGTTCTATCGCATTAAAATCCATTAATTCTTTACCGTACTCCATGATGCGATAAATAGTTGCGGTAGACGGATTACCGTATTCCGCTAAAATAGCTATAAAATCCGCCTTTAACAATTGAATTTGTTCCTCTTCTTCCATCCAAAGATAGAAGCGCTTATCCCACGTATATAGCTTTCCGCCAGTTACACCAAGGTTATATAAGCGATTCGACAGGTTAATTATGTCATCTAGCGTAGCAAACTCATATAATATATGCTCACTTTCATCTAGAGTCACTTGCATTTCAATAAACTCGTCACGAAACTCATCATCTGTATCCATTTCTTGATTTTCTTTCGTTACAATTACAACCATCCCTTGTGCTTGTAGAGAAAATACTTCAACTGCAATCGGACCATCTGCTTCAAATCCTAATTCCTTATTTGCTTCTTGCATCATATCACGAAATAATTGCTGTACTTTCGGCGCATTTCTCCATAAATCTTCTTTCGTTAATCCTCGTTCAGATAAATCATCAAATGTTAGAAAAATTTTTATCTTATTGTAATTTAATCGTTCCAGCCTCATCTCATACCCTCCCTACGTAACCAATGCATCTAATTTTTATTATATGAAATAGAAAATAGATGGTTCTTTTCGAACAACTATTCCGACATTTTTAACCATTCATCCCATTCTTCTTTTGTATCACCAATTAAGGTTGTTTCAATGTCCAACTGGTTTAGAACGCCTAGCTTTCCGATAAAGCCAACAGAAAGAGATTCCCTTTTTTCTTGTAATAAATTTATAAAGTTCATCGTCTTTTTCATTTCTTGTTCGTCAGCACAAGATACAAATACATATTTCGGCTGTATTTCTTCTACCGCTGACAACATACCATCTTCAGCTAAGCTTGTCCTAATATATATCGCCTCATATCCTTTTAAGCGTAAATACGTTGAAAAAATAAATCCTTGCAATGCATTCTTTTCTAACACAATAACTTTGTGTAAAGAGGAAAACATTGAGGCATTGTGATACACCATTCCTAGACGCGTTTGTAAAAATGATAGTGCATATTGGAATTGCGCCATTGAAATCTCATTATTATTTTTTGACATTAATAAATTGTCTGTCACTCGAAGAACGATACTGGCAACAACCTTCTCTGTTGAATATATACTAAAAGCTTCGTTTAATAATGCAGTAATTGTAATTTCATCAAATTTTAACAAAGCTTGTAGCAAATCGTCCACTAAAACAACTTCTTTATCGAAAGGTATCTCTTTTTGAACTGTACTCTGCAAACGATTCTCTTCTAATAACTGAACTGCTTGTCCAATCATCATACCGGAAGAAACTTTTTCCATTAACCATTTTAAAATTTGAATATGTTCTTCTGTATATAAACGATGCCCAGCTTGATTCCGCTTTGGGGCAATAATTTGATATCGTCTTTCCCATGCACGAAGCGTACTCGGCTGAACTCCAATTATATTCGAAACAGCTTTTATATTATATTTTCCACTAAGAGTTGGCATCATTTCCCTCCGCACAATGTAATGATATGTGTTTGAGCAGGTGCTCGGAAACGAAGTGGTATCAATGTTGTTCCGTACCCATTACTAACAAAGAGAATGGTATTCAAATGGTTATATACGCCACCTTTTAAATATTTTTTAGATGGGAATAATCGGATTTGTCCCCCATGCGTATGTCCACTTAATACAAGTGAAATCTGCTCATTTCCAGACATCTTTTTTATTATATCAGGGTTGTGACTAACTAAGATACGAAAACCTTCTTCTTTACAATCCGCCAATGCCAAATCTAGACGATCACGGTGCAATCCAACATCATCTATACCGAGCAAACAAATTCTCTCTCCTAATTCAGACTCAAATACCACTCTTGTATTATCTAAAACTTTTACGTTATTTTCTAATAATAACGCATCTAATTCATGATATTCTATCTCATAATCATTGTTTCCCCACACAAAATATACAGGAGCTATCTCTCTTAACTTTTGGATATTCGCAGAGATTTTTGATAAAGAGACACCTTTCTCTGCTAAATCTCCTCCGATAATTACTAGATCTACTTTTCCTTTTACTTGTTCAATTAACAAATTCGAAATAACTCTTCTATGAATATCAGAAATAAAAAACACATTTACTTTTTGAAAACTTTTCGGAAATTCTTTAAATACTAAAGTATGTTCCAACACCGTATTACGCGTTGCTTCTTTATACATCACAAGAAGTAATAAAATCCCCATGCCTATGAGAGTACTGAATAATATAATCCATATCATATTTTTTACTCCCCTCCTCATAAAGATAATCCTAGGCTTTTATAACAAATTGTGATCGCCTAATTCACTAGCTCTCTTGCTTTGTGGATTTATCTTTTATCGGAATTTTTAATTCTTGCCCTGCACTCACTTCATCTTCTTGCAAGTTATTATACTTTTTAATGACTTCAATCCCATTTTCATCCGAAAAATATTGCTTCGCTATACTTTCTAAAGTTTCTCCCTCTTTCACAGTATGCGTTATCGCTTTTTCAGACTGTTTCTGTGAATCAGATTTAGCTGAATCAAAGAAGATTACTTCAAACGCACTTTTCCCGGCATTATTACTATCGCCCTTCACCTGAATATATTTATCCGTATACCACAAAATACTAATTGGCAGCAGAATGAATAGAAATGTTAAAACCCGGACGAAAATGTGATTTATTTTAAACTTTTGTTTTTTCTCTTTATTTCTATGAATTTCACTACGCGGCGGTAAACTTTCTTTTTCTTCCACTCGCTCAACTTCTAATTCCTCTTCAAAATCAGGAATTCGTTTCCTCATGTTGTTCACCACCACCTTCCATTTATTTTCTTAATTGGAGTCCCATTATAAAATCAACAAGAAAGTGTGCAAAGATTGTTATAAACAAATTCCCTGTCCATTCAAATACATAACCAAAGACAAAACTAATGAAACAGACGAAACAAAACAAAAATGGCTTTGTTATATAACGAATATGTAACACTGCAAATACTAAACTCGCAATTACAATTCCAAAATGAGTCTGCACTACACCTCTAAATAAAAATTCTTCTGCAAAACCGATTACGAACGTAATAACGAGTAAATGTAGAACCGACATTCCTCGAAACATCTTATCGTTAATACCACCATCATCAAACCAAGACTCTGGAAACACTCGCATTGCAACATAATCTAATAACACAATACCAATCGCTAACAAACCACCTATAATAAGTATAGATACTGGTTCCCATTTCCATAAATTAAACACTTCTTTTACATCTTGAAATAATATATATGCTAGTAAACAGCCAATACCGATAATAATTAACTGTGTTATATATAGATTCAGCCTTATTTCCTGCGGACTCATATCTTCAACATTATGCCTTTGAATGTTCATCATTCCTCCATCTTTTCTAGGCCGAAAAGCTTTTGTAACTCTGTTTCCCAATTATAGTCGAAATCCGATTGTTGCGCTCGTCTTTTTTTATAATCTTCTTTTGTAATACCGCAATAATCGCAGCAATTATTTAACTCTTTCTCTTTCCTATAACCGAACTGTTGCAGCACATATTCACGTCTACATCCTTTAACTCGTATCCATGACTTCATATTTTCTAATTCACTATATTTATTACGCAACCTTATTTCTACTTCAGCTATTAATCGGTTCATAATTTCATCTGACAAACCCTCTAATAATAATCTTCGTTGTTGTATAATTCCAACCTGTTCGAGATGATAACGAACGAAACGCCAATATTGCTCATTAAATCTTGCTGCATTATAACAAATTTCTTCTACATCTTCTATTGGTAATTCTTTCGTTTGAAACATTCTTTCTTGTAGTAAAGAAAATAAAAATTGTATTTGCGACTTACTTGGCAATTCATCCTCAATGATTGAAAGTGGTAAATCATGATCCAACGGACTACACAATAAAATAGCTATACTCGGTTTGCCATCTCTTCCAGCTCTTCCGATTTCTTGTAAGTAAGAAGCTATATTAGTTGGATAATGAAAATGAATAATATATTGCGTATTCGCCTTATTTACCCCCATACCAAATGCACTTGTACATATTACAAGCTGCAATTGATCGTTCATAAACTGCTGTTGAATTAACATACGCTCTTCATGTTCCATACCACCATGATAAAAAGCTACACCAGTAACACCTTTCCCTCTCAAGTATTCCGTTAACCTTTCTGTCCACGCTCTACTTGAACAATATACAATCCCCGGCCCTTGTAAATACATCACCTGCTCCAAAAGCGCCTCTTTCTTTTCTTCTATCGTCTCTACAAATTGCACCTCCATTGCAATATTAGGACGGTCAATAGAGTATACATGTTCCGCGGCACCCTTTAAATTTAAACTGTCTGCGATATCTTGCAGTACCCCTTTTGTCGCTGTGGCTGTCAATGCTAACACTGTAGGAGAACCAATATTTTCAATAACTACATTTAGTTTCTTATAGTCCGGTCTAAAATCATAACCCCATTGAGAAATACAATGAGCCTCATCAACAACAAATAATGAAATATGAATTTTCTTCAATTCCCTAATTAATAACTCCGACTGTAACATCTCTGGTGAAACAAAAATAAATTTATATGAAGATAATTTTTTCATCGCTTCTCTTTTTTCATTTAATGTCCGAAAACTATTAAATGCTATCACTCGGTTTTTCACAACATACTTTAATTGTGTCACTTGATCTTCCATTAAAGATAATAACGGCGATACAACAAGCACTGTTCCTTCTCGCATAAGCCCCGGAAACTGATAGCACATAGACTTTCCTCTTCCAGTCGGAAGCATTGCTATCACATCTTTTCCTTCTAATAAATCTGTAATAACTCCTTTTTGACCTGGACGAAATTCAGAATATCCAAACCACTTATATAAATATTCTTCAAGTTTCATTTACACCCTCCATCCGCGCTAATACAAGACGAACTTCAAAATAAGAGATATCTTCTCCAATCGCTTGTTTCAAAACACGTAACTTCCGCGTTTGCAATGCTTCAATTACTTTTATTACTTTGTCTATCTTTTCTTTTTCCATAAACATTTCAATAGAAAAATCTTTTTCTCGCAAAGCAATTTCAACAAAATGATCTTCTATCGTTGCAACCTTCAAATTCCGAATCGTTGCTATTTCTTCTAAAGAACGCCCTTGTCTCCAAAAATTATATGTTTTTTTCGTGGATAAACTAAATAGTTCAGCTCTCTCATTTGGATAAGATATAATTTCAGCTAATAGCGGAAATTCATTTTCTTTATCACGAACTTCTTGTATAAAGAAATGCATTGTACCCCAAAATAAAAAATACACCCTGAACATATCTTGTTTCGTAATTTCTGCTAATTGTTGCAATGTACAACCAATCCGTTCATAACCCGTTAGTCGATATGTTACAATCGTCGCTTCTATCGCATTACTTTTTTCTAAAAGATTATGTACTTCCGTCCACAGTTTTCTCGCCAATTCACTTCTCTTATATGGCCTTCCTGTTAGAAAACGTTTCACCCACATCATTATTTCTGTATCTTGTTGAATCGGGATAAACTTAGTATTATTCTGTTGTAAATTTGATATAGTTTGAATAATCAATGACAATCTTTTCCAAAATGTTTCACCTAATTCTCCATAATGTAAACCATGCAAATGCGCTGGAAAAGCATAAACTTCCTCCCATTTATGTAACTGCGTTTTACCCTTAGGTGTTAACACATATGTATTTTCATGTATTTCTTGAATAAAATCTGCTTGCAACAACTTTACAACTTCACCATCATAGTCATTTCTATTTAATGATTTATATATTCCGAACAAAAAAGAAATTCTAAACATATTTCCATCTTGTAAAGTTTGCGAAGAACGTTTGCCCTTTAGTAAATAATAAATAGATGAAACGGTTCTTTCACCATTCAATTGTTTTAAACAATGCAACAAAGTATATTGTATTTGCATGACCGCTTCCACCTTCCAATCTTAACTTCATTCTTTTCAGTACAATTACACTATCTACTGTCGCTCATTAAACTTATCATAATAAGAACTATATACTTGTATATATTCTATTGTATCAAACGAAATCATATTTACGTATTTTGAAAATCTTATGACATAATTCAAAAATAAGTTGACACACTAATTGATAAGCATTATCATTATAATTTTATGTTGAAAAGTTTTACAAACCGTTTTACAATAAGGTTATAATTTTTATGGCAAGCTTTTCACATACATATTATCAGGAGGGAAAAAAGATGGCAAAATATACAATCGTTGATAAAGATACTTGTATTGCATGTGGTGCTTGTGGCGCTGCTGCACCAGACATTTATGACTATGATGATGAAGGTATTGCATTTGTAACATTAGACGATAACCAAGGTATCGTTGAAATTCCAGATGTATTAATTGAAGATATGATGGATGCATTCGAAGGCTGTCCAACTGACTCAATTAAAGTTGCTGACGAATCATTCGACGGAGACGCTTTAAAATTTGAATAGTCTTTTATTAACTTCAAAAAATGCCCCTCATATTGATGAGGGGCATTTTTTGTATCTAAATTTTATTTTCCTTAATAAAAAACCATTAGTAGTTCCACACTACTAATGGTTTATATATATTATGCATTTTTCATTTTTGCAAACACCCATACTTTCAGGCGTGAGAATAATGCCACAAATACAATTGTTACAACAATTCCTTTAATTAAATTAAATGGTAAGATTGCCGTTACAACCGTTGTTCTTATAGCTTCGCTAGACATAGCTGGTGAATTTAAAAACCAAGTGTACGCCGGGAATATGATGATGTAGTTTAATACACTCATAATAAGTGCCATTGTAATTGTCCCTAGCATTAACCCTGTCGTTAAACTCTTCACAGTACGATACTTTCTAAATAAGAAAGCTGCTGGTCCAATAAATAAACATCCTGCAATAAAGTTTGCAATTTCTCCAACTGGTACTCCCGTTAAACTTCCTTGAATCCCGTAATGTAAAATGTTCTTTATTGCCTCTACAATCACTCCAGCTACTGGTCCAAAGATAATTGCTGCAATTAGAGCTGGTACATCACTAAAATCAATTTTCAAAAATGGCGGAAGCCCTGGGAACGGGAAATCTAACATCATTAGTAAATATGCAATACTACTTAGCATCGCTACACTCACCATCTGCACCACACTGTTTTTTTGTTTCATCTTTCTCTCTCCTTTTCCATCGATCTTCTCATGGAAAGTGGAAAGGTTCTGCTATGCCTATTTTTTCATAGAACGAAAAAAACCTTTGTGTTTTACACAAAGGGAGAATTTAAGGCACATCAAACAGACGTTCAAATCCATATCTTTTTTGAACGCTTGAACCTCCATCTTCTCCCATCCAGACTGTACTGTCGGCTTTGGAATCACACCAAATCCTGCCTTAACGGCTCGCGGGCTTAGAACAAAATCATAAATAGTTCATCACCGCCGGTCGGGATTTTCACCCTGCCCCGAAGATAGACCGATATTCTATTTTCCCCTTCATTATACAACAACCTCATAACATTGTGAACAAAAAAATTGTAACTTATTTAAAATTAGTTATTTATTTTTCGTAACAATAAATAAATTGCGAGATATTTTACAATACAATCCATATTTTTTATTATTCGGCATTTCTCTTTTGAATTACCTAGTCATATAT